>CAHJWV010000725.1 GCA_903643055.1 Burkholderiales bacterium
TTTCGCTCGGCAGGTCGTGCACGAACGATCGGTCGACCTTCATCTTGTCGATGGGCAGCTCTTTCAGATGCGACAGCGATGAGTAGCCGGTACCGAAGTCATCGACCGAGATGCGGATGCCCAGCGCCTTCAACTCGCTCAGCTTGCGCTTCACCTCGGGCAGGTCGTCCATCAGCATGCGCTCGGTCAACTCGAGTTCGAGCAGGCTGCCGGTAACGCCCTCTTCTGCCAGCAGTTGCTCGATCAAAGCAGTGAAGCCGCTGGTCTGAAATTGCATGCTCGAAAGATTGACGGCGATCGGCATGTCACGCATGCCAAGCGCTTGCCAGCGCTTGGCGCAACGCAATGCTTCGCGAAGAACCCATTGGCCGATCGGCAGCATCAGCCGTTGCTGCTCGGCCAACGGAATAAAAGAGTCGGGCATCAGCAAGCCGCGCTCCGGGTGATTCCAGCGGATCAAGGCTTCGGCGCCAACCAGTGCGCCATCCACCGATCGCACTTGCGGCTGGAAGTGCAGCACGAACTCGCCGCGCTCCAGCGCCTGCGCAAGCTGGCTTTCCATCACCAGCGCGTCGTAGGCAGACGCCGCCATCTCTGGCGTGAAGAACTGATAGTTGGCCCGGCCACGCGCCTTCGCGAGGTACATCGCGGTGTCGGCGTTCTTGATCAGCTCATCGGCCGTGGTGCCGTCATGCGGAAACATCGAAATGCCCAGCGACGGCGTGACCGAGATCAGCCGGTCGTCCGCATTGACCGGCACCTCGATTGCTGTCAGCAGCTTTTGGCAGACCTCTTCAACATCCATGCGCTGCAAGGTACTGGGCAACAGCACGATGAATTCATCGCCCCCAAACCGGGCGACCAGGTCGGTGGCGCGCAGCGTCTCGGTGATGCGGCGAGCCACGGTCTGCAGCAGCGTATCGCCGGCCAAATGGCCCAGCGAATCGTTGACGCGCTTGAAGTGATCGAGGTCGATGAACAGCAAGGCCAGCTGCGAATCACGGCGTCGTGCATCGGCAATCATGTGCTGCAGATGCTCCATCAGGCTTACCCGATTGGGCAGGCCGGTCAGCGAATCGTGCAGCGCCAGGTGGCGGATGTGCTCTTGGGCAGCGTGGCGGTCGCGGATGTCACGCACGATGATCATGCGCATCGGCTCGCCGTTATGCAAAAAGGTGCGAGTGATCAGCTCCACCGGGAGGCGGCGGCCGTCTTTATGCATCAGCGCGCTCTCGTAAGTCAACTCTTCCCCGGACTGCATCACCGCGGTCGAACGCGCCAGTTGATCCGGTGCCAGAAAATCCAGCGTCAGTCGGCCTTTCAACTCGTCCAGCGAATAGCCGATCAAGGCAGACAACGGCGGGTTCGCATCCGTGACGAAGCCGTCCTTGTGGAACACGATGCCCTCGATGGTCGCGTGCATGAACTTCGCCAGACGTTCCTCTGACTCACGCACCGCCCGCTCGGCCAAACGATGGCGAGTGATGTCGGTGATCAACACGAACGCCGCCATCGGCACACCTTCCGGCCCGAGCTGCGGCAGCAGGTTGACCTCCAGCCATTTCGGTTCGCCTGCGGGGTAGCTCAGTTCACGCTCATACGCGATCGGCCGGCCCTCGCTCAGCATGCGATCCACATGCGGCTGGATGGCTGCGGCGGCCTGCGGGCCCAGGATCTCGGCAAAGGTGTGCCCGATCACCGATTGCTCATTCCAGCCGAAGGTTTCCGCATAGCGCTTGTTGGCGAAGAGGCAACGAAAGGTGCTGGCCTCGAAATACGCAATCAGCACCGGTACGTTGTCAGCCAGCAACTGGAATTGATCGGCCCGCGCCCGCGCTGAAAGCTCGGCCCGCCTGCCCAGCGTCACGTCATGCAAAACACAGAGATAGCAATCGCTGTCGGGCAACCAGCAAGCCGAGCAGTCGAGCCAGGCGTCGACGCCATCACCCGCACGCTGTATGCGCACGTTCAGCGAGAAGTCACGCTCCAATGGCAGTAACAGCATCGTCGCCGCACGAGATTCGGGGCTGAGCAACGACGGCCATGAAAAACCCGCATTCACCGCATCAGAGATGCCACTGAATTCAGTGAAGGCGAGGTTCTTCTGCAGGATCTCGCCCGAGATCGACATGCACAGCAGCATGCAGGGCAGGCCATTCATTTCGAATGGGGCCAGATGAGGTTCCAGCGCCAGGCTGTGGGTCATGGGAGCAAGCCTTTTGGGACATCGGGGCGCAAGGCTAGCCGGTGCATTTCAGTGAGGTATCAAGCCATGATAGCCCTGCGTACCCGGTGGCCATCAGCCCCTATTCAAGGACTTCCATGGCCAGGCAGAGGTCGTCCCAGGCGCGCGCCTTGTCCTCCGGATTGCGCAGCAGGTAGGCCGGGTGGTAGGTGACGATGAGCGGCACGCCTTGGTAGTGGTGGACGCGGCCACGCAGCCGGCCGATCGGCTCATTGCTGCGCAACAGGCTCTGCACCGCGAAGCGGCCCATCGCCACGATGATGCGCGGCTTCACCAGCTCGATCTGGCGGATCAGGAACGGCTCGCATTGCGCCAGCTCTACGGGCTCGGGGTTGCGATTGCCCGGTGGGCGGCACTTCACCGTGTTGGCGATGTAAACCTGCCGCTCAGGTGGCGCGTCAGCCCGCGTCAGGCCGATCGCACGCAGCATGTTGTCAAGCAGTTGCCCCGACTTGCCGACAAAGGGCTCACCCTGCAGATCTTCCTGTTCGCCAGGCGCCTCTCCAACGATCATCCAATGGGCTTGTTCGTTGCCGATGCCAAACACCGTCTGCCGCCGCCCTTCACACAGCTTGCACGTTGTACAGCCGCTGACGGCATCGCGCAGCGCCGGCCAATCCATCTGCTCAACGCTGGCCACGCGTGGGCCACGCATCGGTGCCTCGGCGCGCGTGGGCGCCATCCGTTCCACTTCAGCGACCGGCGCTGCCGGCTGGCGGCGCTGAGGCACCTCGGCCTGAACCGAAGGCGCCACGACCTCCGACACCACCGACTGCGGCTGCGGCTCGGTGGTAGCCCTAGCCGTCTGCGGCACCACGGCCTCGTCAGGCACCCACAACCGAATGCCCATTTCGGCCAGCATCTTCCGTTGCCGATCATCCCAGCGCATGGCCGCCCTCCGCTGCCACCGTCAAGCTCATCACCCATGCATCTTCGCGCCCGCCCGCATGCGTGCTGCGCGCTGCCGGGTAGTAAGCCCGGCGCTGGCTGATCTCCGAGAAGCCGTAACGCCGATAGATCGCCCGCGCCCGCACATTGCTTTCACGCACCTCCAGCCACAGCTGCTGCGCACGACGCGCACGGCACAACGCGCGCAGTTCATCCAGCATGAAGAGCGCGTGACCACGCCCTTGCAGTGCGGGCTTCACCGTGATGTTCAACAGATGCATCTCTTCCACACCCTCCATGGCGACGAAATAGCCCAGCATCTCGCCTTGCGCGCCATATAACACCCGCGCGGCATAGCCGGCGGCGAGTGAATCGATGAAATTGCCTCGCGTCCAGGGGAACGGGTACGCCGCCACTTCGATGGCCAGCACGGCGTCTAACTGTGTCACCGTCAGCGGCAACAGCAAACGGTCATCACGCAACACCGCGCTCAAGACACCATCTCCTTTGCTGCGCGCAGCGCTTCGCGTTCAGCGGTGGTCTGCGCAACCTTGTCCCGCAAGTAAACCGGCAACGCCTGCGCGGCGTTCACCGCCGCGCCATCGGCCCACAATTGCTGCGCAATGGCAGCCAGCGCCTGTGCGCGTGAGCAAGGCTGGGCCACTTGCGTGGCCGATGCACCGCCCGTCAGACGATGACCAAAAGCAGCCAATGCCGAGCCGGCTCGCAGCGTCACCGCCGCCGCCTGCCAATGAGCATTGAGCGCATCGACCGCATACAGCGCCGGTGAATCCAGTACCGACCATCGGGCACCATCCCAGCGATAAATGCCTGCATAGATCTCGTCCATTCGCGCGTCCATCGCCACACCGACATCCCATGTTGAAGCCGATACGCTACCTTGCTGCTGACGCGCATCTTCTGCGACGAGCAACAAACTATCGACCGCAATCACTGGCTTGCCCGCGCCGAAAGCCAAGCCCTGGGCGACGGAACAAGCGGTGCGCAGGCCGGTGAAAGCGCCCGGCCCGCAGCCAAACGCAATCGCATCGAGGTCGGCCCATCGAAGGCCGGCTCCCGCCATCAATGCCACGATCTCGGGGATCAGGCGTGCCGACGCCTGCGCGCCACCTTCGCCCTCATACACGCTCACGCCATCGGGCCCGCTGAGGGCAATGCTCATCGATTCGGTGGAGGTGTCGAACGCTAACAAACTGCTCATGGGCCGAGTCTAGCGGTGGCCTGGAGATCAAAGCTGCGTGAGATCATTCCCGCATGCACCGATCGAAGTTTCAGAAACTGCTGGCCTGCGCCGGCTTGCTCTCGTTGATGGCCTGCGCGCAAGCAGACAGTGGCTTGCCGGCCGAGGTCGCGGCTGCACTGGAACGCGCCAAGGTGCCATCGGATGCGCTGGTCGCCGTGGCCGAAGAAGTCGGGGCTACCAACCCCCGGCTGAGCTGGCAAGCGCAGCGGCTGGTCAACCCGGCGTCGCTGATGAAACTGGTGACGACCCATGCTGCACTCGATCTGCTTGGCCCAGCGTGGAGCTGGGCGACTCCGGTGTGGCTGCAAGGTCAAACGCTTAACGGTGTGCTGGACGGCAATCTGGTCATCAAAGGCCAGGGCGACCCGCGGTTGGTGTTGGAGCGGCTGTGGCTGATGCTGCGCCGAGTCCAGCAACTCGGCGTGCATGAGATCCGCGGTGACATCGTGCTGGATCGAAGCGCATTCGCCGGCTCCGATCAACTCGCCGCCGATTTCGATGGTGACTCCCTTCGCCCTTACAACGTGCAGCCGGACGCGCTGCTGCTGAACTACAAATCGGCCATACTGACTTTCACGCCCGACCTTGCACGCAGCGTTGCGCTGATCACCAGCGATGTGCCGCTGGCCGCGGTGAGAGTGGAGGTCAGCGTGCCGCTGGCCAAAGGCCCCTGTGAAGACTGGCGCGGCAGCTTGAAGCCTGACTTCAGTGACCCGTTGCAGATGCGTTTTCTCGGCAGCTATGCGGCCACTTGCGGCGAGAAGCAGTGGCCTGTGGCCTATGCCGATCCCAAGACCTACAACGCACGCTTGCTGGCCGGCCTTTGGCGGGAAATGGGCGGCAAGCTGACCGGCCGCGCCCGTGAAGGCCTTGCGCCGACGGACCCGCCCAGCTTTGAGTTGACGTCACCATCACTGGCCGAAGTCGTCCGTGACATTAACAAGTTCAGCAACAACGTGATGGCGCAGCAATTGTTCCTGACGCTCGGGCTGACACAGCGCGGTGTTGGTTCGGTGGAAGCGTCCCGCGATGTGCTGCGAATGTGGCTGGCCGAACGCCTGGGCGACGCCGCACGGGGCACGGTGATCGACAACGGCTCGGGGCTGTCACGTGATTCGCGGCTGACCGCGAGACTGCTGACACAGTTGCTGCAAAGCGCTTATGCAAGCCCCGTGATGCCGGAGCTGATGAGCTCCTTGCCCGTCAGCGGCCTGGACGGCACGATGAAACGATCGCGCAACCTGCCGCCTGGCCGCGCACATCTGAAGACCGGATCATTGCGCGATGTTGCCGGCATCGCCGGCTATGTACTCGCCGCAAGCGGGCGTCGTTATGTGCTTGTGGCCATCATCAACCACCCCAACGCCGGTGCGGCCAAGCCTGCGCTGGATGCCTTGGTGCAATGGACATCGGCGGATGTCAATGCGGCTCCATCGCCCTCGGCACCCGCCTCGGTGCCGGCCTCGTTCGCAAAACGCGAATGAGTCTGCCGAGGCATCGGTTTGCCAGAAGGCCCCACCTTTTCAGCCGATACCGTAGCTGTCATACCAAAATGAAAAGAGGCTCTGGGAGCCTCTTTTCAAATCAGAACCGGCAAATCAAAACCGGTAACCCAGTGAGACGTTGGTCGATAGCGGGTCGAGCTTGGTATCGATTGTTTGACCCGTCGAGAGCTTGGCGGTGGTTTTCAAGAATGTCTTCACCACCGATGCATCAATGAACCAATGGTCGTTGACCTGATAGGTCAAACCGAGCTGCGGCGAGATGCCGAACGCCGCATCGATCGACAGCTGCGTGGGTGGGCCGCCCGCTTTGGTCAGAGCCGTCAATGCATTCGAGCCTTCTTCGCCATAGAAGTAGGCATAGGTAAGCCCTAACCCGACATAAGGCCGGAACACCGACTCGGGTGGCAGGAAGCGATATTGGCCAAACACGGTCGGAGACACCTGCTTGGTCGTTCCGATCTTGCCAACGTTCGACAGCGAACCATCGCCGACGATGTCGTGCTTGTACGGAAGACCGCCGTAAAACTCGATCGACACCGCATCGGTATACATGTAGGTCAGCGTGAAGATCGCCGTGGCGTTGCTTTTCACATCGACCTTGCTGTTAGGCAAGCTGGGAGCAGAGAGGTTGTCGCTCTTGACCTGTGGCTCGATGTTGTTCACGCCGAGCTTGCCCATCCAGGTACCTGCTGATTGCGCCATGGCGGCCGAGCCGCCGAGCAATCCAAGAACAGCAACCGCGATCAATTTTTTGCCATGCATCATGAAAATTCCCTTGAGTGTTGGAGATGCGCCCAGCGCATCGGCTTCCACAACTTGCTGGCGAATCACAGCCATCCGGATTCGATCATCCGCTTGGCGACGAAACGGGCGAGCAGCTCATAGGCAAATGGCGTCGGATGCACGCTGTCTGCGAATTCATAGTGCGACACGTCGCCAGCGACCAAGGTGGCGCTCGTGCAAACCAACGAGCTGGCGAACAAGGTGACGCCTGGCGATCCGCTGGGCGTCAGATTGCAGGCGGGCGTCGTGACGTTGGTCAGCGCATAGGTCTCTGGGTGAGCCACCTGATCCTGCCCTTGCGCAAAGGCGTCGACGTACAAGACTTCCGGAATATTCTCCAGGCCGGCTTTCAGTTGCGTGTTGAACGTGATCGACATCTGCTGAACCAAAGGTTGAACACTCGCTGCCAACGAATATCCCAGCGGCGTTTGGCTGACGTCGGGCAGATTGACCACAACGACGTGCTTTGCCCCTTTGGCAACGATCAGCGTTTTGACGTAAGCAGCCAACTCTGCACCCGCCGCACCCATGGCGGTCACGGCCTGGGTCGGTGCCTGCTGCGCAGCAGACACCCCAGCCAAATTCAGAAAGACATCGTTGCCGCCGGCCATCACCGTGACGAGCTCCGTCCCGCTGAACTTGTCGTTGACGACGGCCAAATGTCGATTGATCTGATTGATCACCGGATCGGTCAGCTGACCGATGAGGCCCGAATTATCACCAGCTGCCAGCAGCGCCTTGTTGGCGACGCCGACCGGGTTCGTCACCCGTGACCCGCCTTGCGCATAGCCAAAACAATTCGGGTGGTTCACCGTCGCTTCAGCCAATGCAGCGAACGGGCCGGAGGCTTCCAAACCCGTCTGCGCCGCACATGGCGCGGGTACTTGTGCCTGCGCGGCCAGAAGCTCGGTCCAATTTTTTCCTTGAGGGCCATTGACGGTGTATTTGCCACCGCCTGTCGCCGCCTTCAACGCCACTGTTGCATACGTGCCGACATCGCTCAGGCTGTCGCCGAACGACACGACTGTCGAATAACGGATACGAGGGCTTTGGTCGCCGTCACCACCACCGCCACAGGCAGCGAGTGCCACCGCCGCAAAGGCCACCAAGCTCCAGATGCGAATGTTTTTCATGCAAATCCCTCGATAAAAGATGACAGAAGCGAACGATTACTCATTTGTATCAAATTACTATACGGGCACCTTGTGCGCGATACGAAGCGGGGAAACCCAGGGAAACTACCCGGTTCGGTAATAGCCCAAGGTCAGAACGGGTTGTTCCGAGCGCGATTGAGCGCGGAACTGCCAAGCTGCGTGTGCACCGCGGCGCCGTAGTGCAGGTCGTCGGCCCACATCCATGCGGCACCGTTCACCGCAGCCGATTGAAGCGTTAGCGCCGTGCAACCCGGCAAGGGGCTGTCAACGTTGCAGGCAGCGTCATCTCTGTTGGTAAAGGCAAAGGTGCCTGGGTTCTGATACATCGACAAAACGATGTCGTAACCCTGAACCAGGCCCGCCGCTCGCCCACCATTTTTGACGTCTTCGAGACGCAAGCCCAAGCCCTTGTTGAACTCTTTCGTCAACTCCGTCAGCGCGGCGGCATCGACCCCCGCTGTCCTCGCGAACGGCGTCAAGCCGACATCCGGCAGGGTCGATACCAGCACCTTCGCGCCCGTGTCGGTGATGCGAACGACTTGGGATGCCAGCGCCGTGCCGGCTGCATTGACAGCGGACAGGGCCGTCGCCTTGTCAATCTGCTGGTTTTGCAGGAGCTTGTACTGCGCAACGACGTCATTGGCACCCGCCAGCACGGTCACGAGATCGGTGCCAGCAAAGCTGCCACTGGCGAGGAAATCAGTCACTTGCTGGGCCACATCACCAGCTTTTGCCGCCGCCTTGGCCTTGATTAGATTTTTCGACGTCGTCGCACCGGCCGGCAAACATTCGGCAAAGTACATGCCGTAGCCGCTGGCCAAATACTGCACCCAGGTGGGATTGCTTCCGCAGTCAAGCGTCACCGGGCTCACCGGCACCAGCGTTGTGGCTGTGTTATCGACATACTTGACGGCATTCACCAGGTACTTCGCGCCATTGCCTTTGCTGGCGCTGTCATCGATCACGCTTGCTTCATCGCCGAACGCAATCACGCGCGAAGGCACAAATGCGTCGATCTGGGTACCGCCGCCGCAAGACACGAGACCCACCAGATACAGACCCGCAGCTGCGACGCCTGCCCACCGCTTCACATCACCCTTGAACTTCATGAACGCTCCAGAAAAACCATTGAGAGGTGGCACGAGAGACGGCCCTCATGCAGCGGCTGCGCGCTGCAAGCGGTCCCGCACACCATCCCATTCGGGCGTAGCAGGCGGCTCTTCCACCCAGATCAGATGCACGTCTTGGGCATCGAGTTCGCGCAAGACGGAAAACAATTCATGCGCCACGTCGACCGGCTCGGCTGGCATGACGCGGTGATGCACGTTCGCGGCCGCCTTTCGTGGCAAGGCCCGGGAATATACCGCCAGCCTCAATGCCGAAGGACCGAGCATCTCCAAAGCCGTATGAAGCATCGGTGCGGCCATCAGCCGGAGCTTGGCGCGCGGCGCATAGTGAGCAGCCAGCGTGCCTGAAGCGCGCGGTGCCGCTTCGTCGCGATCGCGCAAGGGCTCGCCCAGCACCGCTTCGATGCGAGCCCGTGTCAACACGCCCGGACGCAACAACACCGGATGCCCCCGGGAACAATCAACGATGGTCGATTCGATGCCACCATCGCAGGCACCCCCGTTGAGCACCAGCAACTCGTCACCCAGTTCATCAACGACGTGCCGCGCCTGCGTCGGGCTGATGCGTCCGAACCGGTTAGCGCTCGGCGCGGCCACGCCCGCCACACCGCGCTCGGCCGCGGCCCGCAGCAAAGACTGAGCAACCGGATGCGCAGGGCAGCGCAAGCCGATGCTCGACTGGCCTCCCGCTGCCGCCTCGCCTCGCCCGGCCTGCCTCGGCACGATCACAGTCAATGGCCCAGGCCAGAACGCTTTGGTGAGGCGCTCGGCCATCGCCGGCCAGTTGGCCGCGAAACCACGCGCATCGGCCACGGCGGCCACATGCACGATCAACGGGTGATCCGCGGGCCGGCCTTTGGCGGCGTAAACCTTTGCGACCGCCGCGTCGTTGTCAGCGCGCGCCCCGAGACCGTAAACCGTCTCGGTGGGAAAGGCGACCAGCTCGCCGGCCGCGAGTGCGTCGGCCGCGCGGGCGATGGCCGCAGCGTCTTGTCCGTCAAGCAACACGTTGTTCCTTGTTTGCCGCTTTACCAGCCCGCGAGGCCCAAAGAGACGGCAACCTTCAATGCAGTTTCACGCGCTGTCTCGGCGGTCGCTGCGGTGACCGTCAGGTGCCCCATCTTGCGACCCGGGCGGGCACTCGATTTGCCGTAAAGATGAAGATGCACGCCAGGAAGCGCCAAGACCGCCGCCCAAGGCGGCGTCAATTCCTGCCCGTCGCGGAACCACAGATCCCCCAACAAGTTGATCATCACGGCAGGTGAATGAAGCCGAGGTGCCACGAGGGGAGCCCCCGTCAGCGCACGCACTTGCAGATCGAACTGCGACACATCGCAGGCATCCAATGTGTAGTGACCCGAGTTGTGCGGGCGTGGCGCCATCTCGTTGGCAACCAGACTGCCATCGCGCAATACGAAAAACTCAACGCACAGGATGCCGACATAACTCAGCGTCTGAGCGATCTTCTCGGCGGCGGCAATGGCTTGCTGCTGCACCTCGGGCGTCACGTCGGGCGCCGGTACTTGCGTCACCGCCAGGATGCCGTCGCGATGCAGGTTCTGCTGCAGCGGGAAATGGACGCAGTCCCCCGAAGCACCGCGTGCAACGATCACGCTAACCTCATAGGCAAGCGGCAGCATTTTTTCCAGCACGCACGGTACGCGCTTCAGCTCACCCCAGGCGGCAATCAACTCATCTTTGTTGCCGACACGAATCTGCCCTTTTCCGTCATAGCCCAATCTGGCGGTTTTCAGAACGCCTGGCAGCAGCGCGTCAGACACGTCAGCCAGCTGAGCTGCCGTTTCGATCAAGGTGTGCGGCGCACAGGGCACGCCACATGCCACGAAATGGGCCTTCTCGATCGCGCGGTCCTGGCAGGTCGCAACGGCTTCGGCGGACGGCGCGACAAAGCGCGCATCGGCCAGCGTGCGCAGCGCTGCGGCCGGCACATTCTCGAATTCGGTTGTGATCGCCGCAGACAACCGAGCCAGCTCGCTCAAACCGGCCGCATCGACATAGTCGGCTTGGACGTGGTGATGCGCGACCAGCCCGGCCGGGCTTTGTGGATCAGGGTCAAGCACCGCAGTGAAATAACCCATCTGCTGAGCGGCATGCACAAACATGCGCCCGAGTTGCCCGCCACCCATCACACCCAGCGTGGCGCCAGGGGGAATGAAACCGGTCATGTGAGATCAGCGCTCATCGCGCGCGCCGCTTCGGTCTGCCGAGCGCGATAGGCGTCGAGCTGGGTGCGCAGTTCAGGCCGGCCGTTGGCCAGCATCGCCACCGCAAACAGTGCCGCATTGGCCGCGCCGGCATTGCCGATCGCAAACGTGGCCACCGGAATGCCCTTGGGCATCTGCACGATCGAATGCAATGAATCCACTCCTTGCAGATGGCGGCTCGCGACCGGCACACCCAACACCGGCACGGTGGTTTTGGCGGCGAGCATGCCCGGCAGATGGGCCGCTCCGCCAGCGCCCGCGATGATCGCGTGCAAACCGCGCGACGCCGCTGATTCCGCGTAGGCAAACATGTCGTCCGGCATGCGGTGGGCCGATAGAACCTTGGCCTCGAAGGGGACACCGAACTCGGCGAGAATCTCGGTCGCAAGGCGCAGGGTTTCCCAGTCACTGCTGGACCCCATGACCACGCCTACCACAGGTGCGCTGCTCAAGGCTCGCTCCAAATACTCAACAGCCTTGAATTGTAGGCGGCTCGGCACCACCTTCCGACTCGCTCGCCACGCTCAACGAACGCTGGAACACGATGGACATCACGATCAAGAATTTCGAAGCCGACCTGATCCACGCTTCGATGCAGCAACCGGTGCTGCTCGACATCTGGGCCCCCTGGTGCGGGCCCTGCAAGCAACTGACCCCGGTGCTGGAAACACTCGAAGTCAGCTATGCAGGCCGTTTCAAGCTTGCCAAGCTGAATGCCGACGAACAGCCGGACATCTCCGGGCAGCTCTCGCAAATGTTCGGCGTGCGCAGCATCCCGTTCTGCGTGCTCTTCAAAGGCGGGCAGCCGGTCGACGGCTTCGTCGGTGCACTTCCTGAAGCCAAGATTCGGGAGTTCCTCGACCGCCATGTGCAAAGCGTCGAAGAGCTGGCTGCCGAAGAAGACCTGGCCGAAGCCGAAGAGCTGCTGGCCGGCGGCGACACCGAAAGCGCACTGGAGAAACTGCAGGAGGCCGTCGCCATCGATCCCGGCAACGACGGCGTGCGCTATGACTACCTTCGCGCCTTGTTAACCGTCGGTCGGCTGGACGACGCGCAGCGCGCCTTCGAACCCGTTGCCAGCAAGGTGATGCTCGACAGCCGACTGGCGGCCGCTGGTTACTGGATCAGCGCCATTGAAAAATCACTCACGGCGCGCAGCCCAGAAGCTTTGGCTGGAGCCATTGCAGCCAACCGGCGTGACTTCGATGCGCGCTTCGAGCTTGCGCAGACCCATTTCGCCGAACAGCGCTTTACCCAGGCCTTGGAGGAATTGCTGGAAATCATCATGCGAGACAAAGCCTGGAACGGCGAACTCGCGCGCAAGACCTATGTCGGCATTCTGGAATTGATGAGCAAGCCCCCGGCTGCCAAGGTCGAGGCTGCGCCGAAAAGCACGCTGGAAGTTGCCGGGAAAATCAATACCGCGCCCGCCGATCCTGTGGTCGATCAGTACCGGCGCAAGCTGAGCATGGCCTTGTTCTGAACTGATTCGAGGCGATCTGCGGCACGTGATGTTCCGTGGTCGCCTGGTGCGTGCGCGGTCTCGCGCGCGAATCCCTCAAGCCTTGGGCGGCTCGATCTTCAGGGCCTGATTGCACCAGGCAAAGATGTTCGCCACATGGCGGGCATGGGCCGCCCAGTCTTCCGTGGCGCGTTGCCCATGCTGCTCGGCCAGATCGGCCTCACCCAGCTGGCCATAGACCTGAGACAAGCGCGAATGAGCGGCGGCGCGGTCGTCCAGGTCACAGCGTTCGAGCGCAGTCGCATCGGCGGCCAAGCGCGCTTCGCGACTCGCCTGTTCGGTATGCCCGAGTTGAAGATGGCACCACGCCATATCGGCACGCATCGCGCACTCCATGCGCGCCAGCCCCAGCTCGACCGATTTGACGATGTGCTTGTCGTAGAGCGCGATCGCCTCTTCCCAGCGCCCCATCAGGCAGAAGATCTGCGCCCGCTGCACAAAGGCCGTCTCGGCCAGCGCCGCGCTGCCGACCATCGCATCGAGATTGCTGGTGGAGTCATTTGCCAATAAAGCCTGCCGCACGAGTTGGCTCTGCTCCGGACCTTCAAGGGATTTCTGGCGTGCCAGGTTCGCATTCATGCCCGCGTAGTTGTGGCCCAACGCCGACAAGGTCGCCTCGTCGCCTTCGGCCAGCCCATGATGCCGGGCCAGCGTGTACCAGGGCTGCGCCAGGTCATAGCGATCACACATGTGATACGCCAGCGCAAACGCCATCGAGGCCCGTGCCCGCGCCGCATGGTGATCCGGGCTCGCCAGTTCCAACGCCTCGGCCGCGTGACTCGCGAGCGACTTCATGTCGCCGTTGCCGTAGTCCATGAACGCCAGCCAGGCAGCGCTGAGTGCGTGCAGGTTGTTATCGCGCATCGACTTGCTTAAGGCATGGGCACGGCGAACACGATCGTGCGCCTCCGGTCCCATGTCGCTGTAATAGCTCAACAGCCCATCAGCGAGGCACAGCCACGGGCTCACCATGGGATGCGGATGCGATGAGTACTGCATCTGCAGCGACGACAGCGCCGCGCGCGCATCTCCTAAACGCCCCAGTCGCGCCAGCAACCCGGCCCGCTCGGCCCGCAGGCAATCAGCCTTGGTCGGGGTCGATGCCGCGGCAATCGACGCATCGAGACGGGTGAGCAGCCGGGATGCCATCGGCGTCAGGCGGTCAGCCGTTGCAAGGCTTCGCTGTACTTGGCTGCGGTCTTGCTGACCACATCACCCGGCAGCGATGGCGCAGGCGCTTTCTTGTTCCAGGGCTGCCCATCCACACTCGCCTGCTCGAGCCAGTCCCGAACGAACTGCTTGTCATAGCTCGGCGGGTTGCGGCCTTCACGGAAAGCCGCGTCATAGCTTTCGATCGGCCAGAAGCGCGACGAATCGGGCGTCAGCACTTCATCCATCAGTGTCAAGGTTCCGTGCTCGTCGAGGCCGAACTCGAACTTGGTGTCGGCAATGATGATTCCCTTCGTCAAGGCAATTGCCGCGGCCTTGTTGTAAAGCTGGATCGCAGCGTCACGCACCTGCAGCGCCAAGCCAGCGCCAATGATTTCCTGCATGCGCTCAAACGAAATGTTTTCGTCGTGATCGCCCATCTCCGCCTTGGTCGCGGGCGTGAAGATCGGCTGCGGCAGCTTGCTGGCGTTCTTGAGGCCAGGCGGCAGCTGCTCGCCACAGACGGTCTGACTGGCTTGGTATTCCTGCCAGCCGCTGCCGGCCAAATAGCCGCGAACCACCGCCTCCACCGGCAGCGGATTCAAACGCTTGACGAGCATCGAACGCCCCTGCACCTGATCGCGCTCCGTAGGCGTAACCACGCTGAAAGGGTCATCCCCGGTCAGATGGTTGGGCACGATGCCATCGAGTTGCGCGAACCAGAACAACGCCATCTGGGTCAGCAACACGCCTTTGCCGGGAATGGGCTCACCCATGATGACGTCGAAAGCACTCAGGCGGTCGCTCGCGATCATCAGGATGCGGTCTTCGCCAACGGCGTAGTTGTCACGCACCTTGCCCTTGGCAAGCAGTGGAAGAGAAGAGAGGGAAGAGTTCAGCAAGGCCGCCGTCATCGTGTTCTTTCAGCGTGGCAACACGCGCATAACGATTAAAAAATTGTTCTGAATTGTAGTGAGCGCTCCCGACAGCTTCATCAAAACCATGTGACGAGCCCGGCCCGAACGCAAAAAACCCGGCCTTGGCCGGGTTTTCAGGGGAAGCAGAACAAAAATCACGTCACCATTTGCGCCAGTTCACCGCGCGCATAACGCTGTGCCACCTGGGGCAAGGTTTGCGCCTTGATCTTGCCGGCCTGACCTTCACAACCAAATTCCACATACCGCTGCAAACAAAGTTTTTTCGCTGCTTCGCGGGCCGGCTTCAGGTATTCACGCGGGTCGAATTTCTCCGGGTTCTGCGCGAAAAACTGGCGTATTGCCGCGGTCATGGCCAAGCGCACATCGGTGTCGATGTTGATCTTGCGCACGCCGAATTTGATCGCCTCCTGAATCTCACTGACCGGCACGCCGTAGGTCTCTTTCATGTCACCGCCGTATTCGCGGATCACTTCCAGCAGATCCTGAGGAACGCTTGATGAGCCATGCATCACCAGGTGGGTGTTCGGGATGCGCCGGTGAATTTCCTTGATGCGGCCGATCGCCAGGATGTCGCCGGTGGGCTTGCGGGTGAACTTGTAGGCTCCGTGGCTGGTACCGATCGCAATGGCCAGCGCATCCAGTTGCGTGCGCTTGACGAAATCGGCGGCCTGTTCCGGATCGGTCAGCAATTGATCCATCGTCATCGTGTCATCGGTGCCGTGGCCGTCTTCCTTGTCGCCTTTCATGGTCTCCAGTGACCCGAGGCAACCCAGCTCACCCTCGACCGTCACGCCCTGCCTGTGAGCCATGTCGACCACCTTGCGCGTGACGTCCAGGTTGTAGTCGAAGCTGGCGATGGTCTTGCCGTCGGCATGCAGCGAGCCATCCATCATCACCGAGCTGAAACCGAGTTGAATCGCGCCCTGGCACACCTCGGGGTTCTGGCCGTGGTCCTGGTGCATGACCAATGGAATGTGCGGGTAACTTTCGACCGCCGCGAGGATCAAATGCTTGATGAATGCCTCACCTGCGTATTTGCGGGCTCCGGCACTGGCTTGCAGGATCACCGGCGCGTCGATCTCGTCGGCGGCCGCCATCACCGCTTGCACCTGCTCCAGGTTGTTGACGTTAAACGCTGGGATTCCGTAGCCATTTTCAGCGGCGTGGTCCAGCAATTGGCGCATCGATACAAGAGGCATGGTTAGCTCCTAGAAGTGAAAAATCTGGGCGCGGGCGCAACGTTTCAACCCGGCAGCCGCGATGAAACTCGGCTGTAACTTTTCGGGATTGTAGCGAACAGTGCCCGTGGAAACCCTTTGATGCGCCGCGGCATTTGTCCACGATTGGCCATTGAAATGAAGGGCAAAGCCACTTCTTTTCTCACTAAAGGCATCACACGACACATTCGAAACTGAGCGCTCGCTCAGAAGGTTTGGGAGACCCCATGGCTCGGCTCGACATTCATGCTTTGACGCTGCACATCACGGCTGCCGCCGTGGCGCACCCCCGTGATTTGGCGCTTCACATCGCTGACGGCGCAGGCGTCAGCCGCAGTACGGCCAACAAGGCACTGAAACGGCTGGTGCAGATGAATTGGCTGCGCCAAGACGGCAGCTCGCGTCGCCCTCACTTTCAGCCCGGCCTGTTGCGCCAGGTGGTCCAGCGCTATCCGCTGGACGGCCTCCAGGAAGACCTGCCGTGGTCACGCGATTTCGCGCCGTACTTCAAGCTGCCGGCCGGCGTGCAGCGCATGACCCAACACGTTTTCGGCGAATTGCTCAACAACGCGATCGATCACAGCGGTGGAACGCACGCGACCGTATCGCTGCGCCAAACGCAAAGCCACGTTCAACTGCTGGTGTCCGACGATGGCTGCGGTCTCTTTGCCCAACTGTCGCGCTCTTTCGCGCTCGATGACCCCACCCTGGCCATGCTGGAACTCAGCAAAGGCAAGCTCACCAGCCAGCCGGACCGGCATGCAGGGCGCGGCCTGTTCTTCACCTCCCGGCTGGCCGATGTGTTCGACCTGCACGCCAATGAATTCGCTTTTCAGCACCGCGACTGGGAAGGCAAGGGCTGGCGCCCCGGCAAGGCACTGAAACGCCAAGGTACATCGATTTACGCGGCGATCGCGCTCGACACGCCGCGCACGCTCGACTCGGTCTTGCACGCACACAGCTTCGACGGCCAAAGCCTCGGCTTCGATCGCACGCTGGTGCCACTGCAGCTGATGACCTCGGCACACGACGCACTGGACTCCCGGGCCCAGGCTCGCCGCGTTGCATCCCGCCTGAATCTCTTCCGTCAGGCCGAGGTCGATTTCAGCGGCGTCGAGTCGATCGGCCACAGCTTTGCCGATGAACTGTTCCGTGTGCTGCCGCATCAATGCGATGCGCTGGAACTGTTGCCACTGAACATGTCACCGGCGGTCTTGGCCATGGTCAACAGCGTTCGCGCAACGGCTTGAGCCGGTCGGAAGGCCGGCACGGTCGGCCGTCATATCGAAGCGCCACCGCCTTCCCACATCAGCCGATTCGCTCAGCGTTGTAGCCCTTGGCCCGGGCCGCGGCGATGATTTCCTCGATGTGCTCAACGCCGCGCGTCTGTACCGCCACCTCGATCTGAACCCGCTCGACCGACACTGCGCTAAAAGCGCGCTGGTGCTGGATTTCATCGATGTTGGCGCCCAGCTTGCCAAGCAGCGTCGCCACATCGGCCAGCGCGCCGGGCACATCTCGCACGTCCAGGCGCAAACGCGCCAGGCGGCCTGAGCGCACCATGCCGCGCTCGATGATTTCCGCCAGCATCAGCGGCTCGATGTTGCCGCCGCTCAAAATCAGCCCGACCTTGCGTGCCGCAAAGCGCTCGCGATATTTCATCAATGCGGCCAAGCCGACCGCACCGGCGCCCTCGACCACCGTTTTCTCGATTTCCAGCAACATCAAAATGGCCTGCTCGATGTCGCCCTCGGCGACGAGCAGCATGTCGTTCACCCGCTCTCGAATCATCGGCAAGGTCAGCACGCCGGGAGATTTGACGCCGATGCCATCGGCAATCGTCGTCTGGCCGATCTCGCGCTGCTCACCGTGAGCCGCGTTCCAGACCGCTGGAAAGCGCTCGGTCTGCACACCGATGATCTCGATGCCCGGCTTGACGGCCAACGCGGCGGTCGCCACGCCGCTGATCAGGCCGCCGCCGCCCACCGAGATCAGCAAGGTATCGATCGTTGGCTGCTGCGCGAGCATTTCGAGTGCCGCCGTGCCCTGCCCGGCCGCCACATCCAGATCGTCGTAGGGATGAACAACGGTGAGGTTCCGCTGCTGTGCCAGTGCCAACCCGTGCGCACGCGCATCGTCAAAAGTATCGCCTTCCAGCACCACTTCCGCGCCAAAGCCGCGCGTGCGCGCCACCTTCACCGAGGCGGCGAAACGCGGCATCACGATCGTGGCCGGAATGCCCAGGCGCTGCGCGTGATACGCAACGCCTTGCGCATGGTTACCCGCTGAAACGGCAAGCACGCCCCGAGCCCGTTCCACATCGGTGAGCTGAGCGATCTTGTTCAGGGCGCCGCGCTCCTTGAACGATGCGGTGAATTGCAGATTCTCAAATTTAAGGAACACTTCGCAGCCCGCGAGGTCACTCAGTGTGCGGGATGGCAGACAAGGGGTATCGAGCACGTGGCCTTGCAGGCGCTGTGCAGCGGCGCGAATGTCGTTGATGTCGATTGAATGAGCCATCTCCGCATTTTGGCCTCAGTTGCGACACAGCAGCGAGCAATGACAACGACCCGCTCCGGCGCTCTCTTCAGAAGGATTTCCTCGCATGATTCGTCGCTCCGCCCTCGCCCCCGCCCTCACCACCCTCCTCTGCATTTGCCCGCTCGTCGGCTGGGCTCAAGTCACTGTCAAACCCGATGGCGTATTTCGTTCCTTGCTGGGCTTCAGTTCCAGCGTGACCTCGGGCAACACGCACTCATCCACCTTCACGCTGACCGGTGAAGGCGTGATGCAGACCGACTACAGCAAATGGGGAATCAATGGCCGTGCGCTCTACGCTCGTTCGGAAGGCGAAACCACCGCGGCCAATGGCGCGTTCGGTACGCAATACGACCGGGACTTCTTGAACCGCGAGTGGTTCGGTTTCGGCAAGTTCGATTACCTGCGCGACAAGCCGGCGAACTTGATCTCACGCACCTCGATCTACGGTGGCGTGGGCCACCATTTGATCCGCAACGACATCAACACCCTGGATCTGTTTGGCGGTTTCGGCTACACCGAAGACCACTACGCCGAGCCCACCGACGTCGCTGGCAGCCTGCGGGCTCGCTATGGCCGTTCAGAAGGCGTGCTCAGCGAAGTTTCGACCCACAAGCTGACCGACAACACCTCGTTACGCCAAAAGTTCGAGTTCTACCCAAACCTGCAATCGAGCGGCGAGTTCCGCACGGTGCTTGACACCAGTTTGTCGGTTGCGATGACGGCACACCTTAGCCTGAACACCGGCCTGATCCACCGCTACAACAGCGAACCCGGCGTGGGCCTGAAGCGCGGCGATGCGCTGTTCTTTACTGGGATCTCGCTGCGCTTCGATTGAAGACGTCGGTCAAAAGAATTTCGACCTAGAACAAAACGGGCCGCCGTTGCACCACAACGTAGCGGCCCGCCGGAAGCGAGAGACAGCGTGATGGTCAGCCGACCATGCAGACTTTCAGCATGTTGGTGCCACCCGGGTGGCCCATCGGCTCGCCGCAGGTGATGGCGTAGGTGTCGCCGGGCTTCAACACGCCACGTTCGACCAACAGCATCTCGGCGCGGCGCAGAGCTTCATCGCGCTCGGTGAATGAAGGCATCAGCAGCGGTGTAACGTTCCGATAGAGCGTCATCTTGCGCTGGCTGGCGATCTGCGACGTGAGGCCGTAAATTGGTACATGGATGCGCTGGCGGCTCATCCACAATGCCGTCGAGCCCGACTCGGTCAGCGCCAGAATCGCCTTGCAACCGAGGTGATAAGCCGTGAACAGCGCGCCCATCGCAATCGATTGATCGATGCGGCCGAACTTCTTGTTGGTGAAGTTGGCATCGAACGAAATCTCTTCAGCGCTTTCAGCTTCAACGCACACGCTGGCCATCATCTCGACCGTCTCAACCGGGTAACGCCCGGCCGCGGTTTCGGCGCTCAGCATCACGGCATCGGTACCGTCGAGCACGGCATTGGCCACGTCGCTGACCTCGGCGCGGGTCGGCACCGGATTGACGATCATCGACTCCATCATCTGAGTCGCGGTGATGACCACGCGGTCCAGTTCGCGGGCCATCTTGATCATGCGTTTTTGCAGCGCCGGCACCGCGGCGTTGCCGACTTCCACGGCCAAGTCTCCCCGGGCAACCATGATGCCGTCGCTGGCACGCAGGATCGACTCCAGCACCGGGATCGCTTCGCTGCGCTCGATCTTTGCGATCAGCGCGGGCTTGTGCTTCCAGGGCTCACCAGCCACGTTGGCCAATTGGCGCGCCATTTCCATGTCGGTCGCGTTCTTCGGAAAGCTCACCGCCAGGTACTGGCACTGGAAGCTCATCGCCGTCTTGATGTCTTCCATGTCCTTGGCCGTCAAGGCTGGCGCGGTCAGGCCACCACCGGCCTTGTTGATGCCCTTGTTGTTCGACAGCTCGCCGCCGATCACGACGACGGTATGGACCTCTTCACCGCGCACGGCTTCCACCGTCAGGCGCAGCAGGCCGTCATTGAGCAGCAGCGTGTCGCCAGGGCGCACGTCGCGTGGCAGCTCCTTGTAATCAAGGCCGACACGCTCGTTGGTGCCCAGCGCCTTGCTCGATGCGTCGAGCACGAATTTCTGGCCGGGTTCGAGAATCGTCTTGCCGCCTTCGAACTTGCCGACGCGGATCTTCGGGCCTTGCAGGTCAGCCATGATGGCCACTTCCTTGCCGACCAGCTTGGCGGCTTCGCGCACCAAGGCTGCACGGTCGATGTGGTCTTGCGCGGTGCCGTGCGAGAAGTTCAGGCGGACAACGTCCACCCCCGCACGAATCATCTGCGCCAACACTTCGATGGAGCTGGAAGCGGGGCCGAGTGTGGCAACGATCTTGGTAGCGCGTGGCATGGATGTGTCTCCGTTGTTCTTCTAACGATCTGTCGACGATCTGAGGCTTGGCCTTCGGCTCAAGCTTGGGCGCGGCGCTGCAGGATTTCAAAAGCAGGCAAGGTCTTGCCTTCCAGCACTTCGAGGAAGGCACCGCCCCCGGTGGAGATGTAGCCAACCTGTTTTTCGATGCCGTACTTGGCGATCGCAGCCAGCGTGTCACCCCCGCCTGCGATGCTGAAGGCGCTCGATTCGGCAATGGCGCGAGCCAAGGTCTCGGTGCCGTGCGCGAAGGCGTCGAACTCGAACACGCCGACTGGCCCGTTCCAGACGATGGTGCCGGCTTTCTTCAACTGCTCGGCCAACTGCGCGGCTGTCTTGGGGCCGATGTCGAGAATCAGGTCATCGGCTTCAACGTCGGCCGAGGCCTTGACGGTGGCAGGCGCTGTCGCGGAAAAGGCCTTGGCAGTCACCACATCCACCGGGATCGGCACCGCCGCGCCGCGCGCCTTCATCGCTTCGATCACGGCCCGGGCCTGGTCCAGCAAATCCGGCTCTGCCAGTGACTTGCCGATGGGCAAGCCAGCAGCGAGCAAGAAGGTGTTGGCAATGCCGCCGCCGACGATCAACTGGTCGACATTCTTTGCCAGCGCTTGAAGAATCGTCAGCTTGGTGCTGACCTTGCTGCCAGCGACGATCGCCACCAAGGGGCGTTTCGGGTTGGCCAGGGCTTTGGTGATCGCGTCGATCTCGGCGGCCAGCAGCGGGCCGGCGCAGGCGATCTTTGCGAACTGGGCAATGCCGTAAGTCGAAGCTTCTGCGCGGTGCGCGGTGCCGAAGGCGTCGTGCACGAAGATGTCGCACAGCGCGGCCATCTTCTTGGCGAGTTCTTCGCTGTTTTTCTTCTCGCCCTTGTTGACGCGGCAGTTTTCCAGCATCACCAACTGGCCAGGTTCCACCGTGACGCCGTCAACCCAGTTGGCAATCACCGGAATCTCGCGCTTCATCAACTCACCCATGCGCTGGGCGACGGGCTTCAACGAGTCTTCCGGCTTGAATTCACCTTCGGTCGGACGACCCAAGTGAGAGGTGACCATTACCGCGGCCCCGGCTTTCAACGCCTGCTCAATGCACGGAATGGAAGCGCGGATGCGGGTGTCTTCGCTGATCTGGCCGGCATCGTCGAGCGGCACATTCAAATCGGCGCGGATAAAAACCCGCTGGCCCTTGACGCGGCCTTGGGCCACAAGATCTTCAAAACGGAGAACGTTCATGGTGAGACCGGAAATGAAGGGGGGATTCTAGGGACGGCGGACCACTGAAAGTTACCAGCCGGTTCCGAATCCTAAGTCGCCCCTCAGGTAACAGCTACCAACCCAGTCCCAGCTTGAGGGATATCAACACCACCATGCCACTGACGATGGTTCCCAACAGCCCGCGGCGCCAGAAGTAATAAGCGGTCGCTGCGGCCACAGCAAACAGCCGAGGGTCACGCCACGTCGTCAGCAAGTGCCCTTGCGTCATCAAGACTTCCGGCACGACCACCGCTGCCAGTGCAGCCAAAGGCGCATAACGCAAGCCGCGCTTGACCCAATCGGGCAGCACCAGTTCGCGCTTGGGAATCGAAAAGAAGCCGCGCGTAACCACGGT
>CAHJWV010000726.1 GCA_903643055.1 Burkholderiales bacterium
GCCCGCGCCCGCGCCCGCGCCCGCGCCCGCTCCGACCCCTGCGCCGACGTCTGCAGCGAAGATCGCTCGCATTGACTTGGCCCAGTCACTCGTCTTCCCGAGTGACGACAGCGCGCTTGTGCTGGTCTCCAACAAGGCGGTGCTGGTGCGCGTCAACGCGACGACCACCAATGCACAAGAAGCCAAGCCCACCGGCTCGCTGCGCGTCGAAACTTCCAGTGGCCAACTGGTCCAGGAATTCGCATTGACGGCTCCGAGCGGCAACCTGACCTCGTCAGTGCCTGATGCGCCAACCGCGACCAACGCTTACAGCGCCGTGTTGCCGGCCAATCTGGTGAAGTCAGGACTGCGTCTGACGGCCCGCCTGTCGAACGGCCAAACCAAGACCATCAACCCACGCGTCGGTGGCGGCATCGCGCTGAAGCTGGTGACGGTTCCGGTGCAACTCGGCGGCACGGTTGGCAAAGTCATTCCTTCGGCCAGCTACGTGCAATCGCGTGTGCCTGTGGCCAGCGTGACGGTGCAAAATCATCCGACCTTCGTGTCCAAGGCCGTCCCTGAGCTGCCGACGACCGAAGCTGCCTGGGGCACTGCCTTCGGCAAGGTTCTGAAAGAGCTGGCCGATCTGCGCATGCTTGAAAACGGCCCGCCCGAGTCGTATTACTACGGCTTCATGCCGAAGCGCACGTTTGGGTTGGCTGGCCTGGGCTACCTGTCGAACCACGCCGCTCTGGGCTTCGATGTGTCGAACGCCGGTGCCGTGCTGGAAACGCTGACCCACGAACTGGGCCACAACCTGAGCCTGCCGCATGCTCCTTGCGGCGGCCCGGCCAACCCCGATCCGCAGTTCCCGTACGCCAACGCGCAGCTTGGTGCTGGTGGCCGCTACATCTGGGGCTACAACTTCGAGACGGCCAAGTTCACCGACCCGCGCCGTACCGACATCCACGACATGATGAGTTACTGCAGCGGAGACACCTTCTCCGACTACAACTATCACAAGATCCAGACCTACCTGACGCCAGCAGACCGCATGGTCCGCGCCGCATCAGTGGCGTCGGTCTCGTCCGGCCCGCAAGAGCTGGTGCTGATCAGCGGTGAAGTCGGTCGTTCGGGCAAGGTGGAACTGTCGCCATTGAAGTCGGCTTACGGCACCGCGCGCTTGCCGGAAGACGGTCCTTACACGCTGCGCATCGTGACGGCCCAGGGCACGAGCGAATACAGCTTTGCGACGAATGAACTCGACCATTCGATCGACTCGCAGCACTTCGGCTTCCTGATCCCGAACCCAGGCTCGATCGTCAGCGTGACCATCGTCAAGGGCGGCGCTTCGGTGCTGCACACGCAGGCCAAGCCGGCTGCGAGCACGTCGGGCCCGAGCATGCATGCCGCCAGTGTGCGTCCGCAAGTTCAGGTCAGCGAACTGGGCGGCCTGCTGCACCTGACCTGGGACAACGTCAAGTACCCGTACCTGACCGTCACCCACGTTGGCGACAAGCGCTCGAACCTGGCGCAAGACTTGGAAGGCGGCACGGCCACCCTGCCAGTCACCGAAGTGGGCAGCAAAGGCAGCTTCGAGTTCAGCCTGTCGGATGGCTTGAACACGGTGCGCACGCAGACCGAGCGTTGATCGATCTTCATGCCGGCCCGTGTTCAGGGCTGGCGTGGATGGTGGATGGATGAACCACAAAGGCCGCCTTCGGGCGGCCTTTGTCATAGGAATGCCGTTGGTGAAGGCAACGCGTTGACTCAAGCCGCAGCGTTTGCCTGCGGCGGCGTGGGAGGCGGGTGCGGTGGTGGCTGCGTTGGTCGCGGCGGCGCGGGTTCGCCGGGCACGGTCGGCGTCGCAGCCTCCACATCGGCGCGCAACCGGGGCAGGGCGCTCGGGTGTTCACGGGCGATGAAGGCGATCAGCCCCTCGCGCACGATGCAGCGCAAATCGAAGTTCGGCGCGGCCGAAGCCGAGCTGACGAGTATGCGCAATTGCATGCTGCGCTCGCTGGCATCGGTCACTTGCACATGGCAGACGCGCCGGTCCCACTCCTTGGCGATTTCACAGATGCGCCGGGCCTCGGCGCGGATCGGGTCGATCGGCAAGGTGTAGTCGACCCACAGCATCACCGTGCCGAGCAATTCGGCGCTCTGGCGCGTCCAGTTCTCGAACGGGTTTTCGATGAACCATTGCAGCGGCACGATGAGGCGGCGCTGATCCCACAACCGCAGCACCACGTAAGAGCCGGTGATTTCTTCGACGCGGCCCCACTCGCCCTTCACGATCAGCACGTCGTCGATGCGAATCGGTTGCGACAGCGCGATCTGCAAACCGGCGATCAAGTTGCCGAACACCGGCTTGGCAGCAATGCCGGCGATCAGCCCGATCACGCCTGCCGAAGCGAGCAGGCTTGCGCCGAGCTGGCGCACGCCAGGGAAGGTCATCAGCATGAACGACAAGCCGGTGACGAGCAGCGCGCCGATCGCCGTTCGTGACAGCACGCGGGTCTGCGTGAGCACGCGACGCGCCTGCAGGTTGTCTTCGACCTCGTAGGGGTGCAGTTTGATGACGCCTTCGGCCAGGCCTTTGACGGCCGAGATCGCCAACCAGGTCATCAGCGCGATCAGCAGCAGCCCGTTCCAGTGGCGCAAGCCCCCGATGCCGCGCAGCTCGTCGTCGGCACCTTGCCATACCACCTGCAATGCGAACACCGGTAGGACGAACCGTGCCGGCTGATCAATGCGATGAACGACACTGTCGAGCAGCACCGAAAAACGCACGACGCGCAACAGCACCGCCCGTCCCACGGCGTGTGCCACCAGCGCGGCAGCAACAGCCACCACGGCCGCCACCGCCGGGCTGAACCAGGGCGACTCGGTCATGAAGTCCATCATCCGATGCAGTTCCTCGCTCATCGCGGAATGCGCCTCGGGCTCAATCGACTTCCACGGTGCGCAGCTTTTTCACAAACTCGCGGTGCCACCAGTGAACGTCGTAAGTGCGGACGTGGGCCAGCAGCCGTGTGTGCCGTGAAACGCGCTCCTCCAGCGGCATCTGCAGCGCGCGTTGCAAGGTGTCGGCCGTGCCCTGGATGTCGTAGGGGTTGACCAGCAAGGCATCCTTCAATTGCTCGGCCGCCCCGGCAAAGCGCGACAGCACGAGCACACCGGGGTCGGCCGGGTCTTGCGCGGCGATGAACTCCTTCGCAACCAGGTTCATGCCATCGCGCAAGGGCGTGATCAACGCCACGCAGCCGGCACGGCACAGCCCCGGCAGGCGCTTGCGCGCGACGGTGCGATGGATGTAGCGGATCGGCATCCAGTCGAGTTCGCCGTAGTCACCATTGATCTCGCCGCAAAGGCTTTCCAGCTCGCGGCGAATGTCGCCGTAAGCGTCAACGTCTTCGCGCGACGGCGAGGCGATCTGGATCAGCGTCGCGCTGTCGCGGTTCTCCGGGTATTTCTGCAGCAGCTCCTTGAAGGCGCGTACGCGGTGAGGTAGCCCTTTGGAGTAATCGAGCCGGTCGATGCCGATGACCAGACGGCGCTTGGCGTATTGCTCGACCAGCATCGCGTGGTTGTCCATCGATTCCTTGCCCTGGCCGAGTGCCACATATTCATCGACGTCAATGCCGATCGGAAAGGCCTTGGCCGCCACGGTATGGTTGAACGCGCGGTAGCGGCCATTCGGCAGCGCTTCAGCGCTGGCTTCGGCGATCACATAGCGCTCGAAGTGGGTGAGGTCAGTTTCGCTCTGAAAGCCGATCAGGTCATAAGAGAACAGCGATCGCATGAACCACTCATGGCCGGGAATGGCCGCGAGGATTTGCTGTGGCGGCAGCGGAATGTGCAGGAAGAAGCCGATGCGGTGCTTGCTGCCCAGCGCTCTAAGCTCGGCGGCCAGCGGGATCAGGTGATAGTCATGAACCCAGATGATGTCGTCGTCCTTGAGTTGAGACATCAGCTTGCGGGCGAACATGCGGTTGACGCGCCGGTAAGTCGCCAGGCTCGACGGGTTGAACTCGGCCAAGTCGAGCCGGTAATGGAATACCGGCCATAGCACGCGGTTGGAGTAGCCGAGGTAGTAGCCATCGTGGTCTTCACGGCAGAGGTCAACAGTCACGAGTTTGACGTCACCGGCGCGCTGCTCGGTCAACTGGCCTTCGCCAGGCGTGCCGCCTTCGGCGGCTTCGGCGATCTTGCCGCTCCAGCCGAACCACAGGCCACCGGTTTGTTGAAGGGCTTCACCGAGCGCCACGGCCAAGCCGCCGGCAGCGGCTTTGCGTGGGTCGGCGACCCGGTTGGATACAACGACGAGACGGCTCATGGAGAAAGGGCGCCAGCGCGCCGCGAGGAAAGGTGAACAGGGGCGATGTGCATCTGGAGACAGCGCGACGATGAAAATTCAATCTGAAGCGGGAGCGAACATTGAAACGGAGAGCGCTGATGCGGTGAAGAGAGCCGCGTCAGCGCCGCCCCACGCGATCAGATCGCGGAATCCCACGGCGCCGACAGGCGCATCGCGCCGTTGATCAGGCCGACCATTGAATAGGTCTGCGGGTAGTTGCCCCACATCTCACCCGTGATCGGATGCGTGTCTTCCGACAGCAAGCCGACGTGGTTGCGCGCGGCCAGCATCGCCTCAAAAATCTCGCGTGCCTGCTGCTTGCGGCCGATGCGGGCAAGGGCGTCAATGCGCCAGAAGGTGCAGATGTTGAACGCGGTCTCCGGCTTGCCGAAATCATCGGGAGCTTCATAACGCCTCATGTACGGGCCATCGCACAGGCTCTTTTCGAGCGCGTCGACGGTGCTGACAAAGCGCGGGTCTTTCGGGTCGATGAAATTGACCTCGGCCATCAGCAACACACTCGCGTCGAGTTCGCGCCCGCCGAAGCTTTCTGCAAAGGCCTGGCGCTTGTCGCTCCATGATTCACGCAGGATGCGCTCGCGCATCACGTCAGCGTGACCGCGCCAGTAGCTCGCGCGGTCGGTCAAGCCGAGCTTGATCGCGATCTTGGCCAGCCGGTCGCAGGCAGCCCAGCTCATCAGTGCTGAGGAGGTGTGGATGCGCGCGCGGGTGCGCAGCTCCCACATGCCGGCGTCGGGTTGGTCATAGATGCGGATCGCCTGCTCGCCGACCGTTTCCAGCCCATGAAATTCGACCAGCCCGGCGCGACGCAGCAGCCGGTGGTCATGGAAGGCTTGTGCCGCGCCGAGCACGATGTTGCCGTAGACGTCATGCTGGAAATGCTCGAAGGCCTGGTTGCCGACCCGCACCGGGCCGCTGCCGCGGTAGCCCGGCAAGTGCGGCAGGATGTTTTCGGTCAGCTGTTCTTCCATGCCGATGCCGTACAGCGGCTGGATGTGGCCGTCTCGCGAGCGCGCAACGATGTTGCTGAGCCAGCGCAGGTATTCCTCCATCGTTGCGACTTCAGAAATGCTGTTCAGCGCCCGCACCACGAAGAAGGCGTCACGCAGCCAGCAATAGCGGTAGTCCCAGTTGCGCCCACTGCCCATGGCTTCGGGGATGCTCGTGGTCATCGCCGCGATGATCGCGCCAGTGTCTTCGAACAGGCTCATCTTCAGCGTGATCGCAGCGCGGATCACCGCGTCTTGCCACTCCAGCGGCAGCGAGAGCGCGCGGCTCCAGTTGCGCCAGTAGGCGGCGGTTTGCTGCTCGAAGAGGTGCACGGTTTCTTCGACGCCGCCGGAGAGCGTTTCGTCCGGGCCGAGGATGAAATGCAGTGGCCGATCGGCGAGGAACGAGGTCTCGCCCATCACATAAGACAGCGGGCAGTCGGTGGTCAGGCGCAAGGTTTGCTGCGAACCGACGAAGCGCACATGGTGGCTACCCTGGCTGATGACCGGTGCCTCGCGGCCCCAATCAAATCGTGGGCGAACGCGCACCGTGATGCGTGGCGAGCCGGAGATCGGCTGAACGCGTCGCACCAGCGTGACCGGGCGGAACATGCGATCGCGGTTGAAGAAGCGTGGCGCGAAGTCGGTGATCTCGATGGCATGGCCGCGCGTGTCATACAGGCGCGTCTTCAGGATCGCGGTGTTCGGCTCGTACGACTGCTCGCTGTGCGAGAACGAATCGATCTCGATGCTCCAGGCGCTGGCGTCGTTCGACGGATCGACCAGTGCGTTGAACACCGGATCGCCATCGAAACGCGGCAGGCAGCACCAGACGATGCGGGCGCGGGTGTCGATCAGCGCGTTGTAGGCACAGTTGCCGATCACGCCGAGATTGAGCGAGGCCTGATGTTCGGCAGCAGGCGGAGTGAGGATGCGGGTCATGGGGTCACTCGTTTGTTGTTGTGGAAGAAGCGGGCGACGACGATCGGGCGGCGAAGCTTCAGGGCGCTCGCGCCAACGCAGCGCCTTCCAAGGCCGCGGCTTGCAGCCAGGCGCGAAAAGCGCCGGGTGTGTCAATGCGGTAACGCGCGCTCGATCCGCCTTCGCCGACCTTGATGCCGATGCCGTCGAGCGATTGAACGAAGTCGAAGGCGCTCTCGTCGGTGACATCGTCGCCAGCAAACAGCGGGCGGCGGCCTGCGAACGGTGCCTCGGCCATGAACGCCGCCACGGCCCGGCCCTTGGTGGCGGCAGCCGGTTTGAGTTCGACAACCATCTTGCCAAACATCAAGGCCATCTCTGGCATGCGAGCCGCGGCGGCTTCCATCGCTTGCGCGACGGTGTTTTCGAGTTCAGGCGCCTGCCGGTAATGCACGGCCACTGCACCGGGTTTACTTTCGAGCAACAGGCCGGGGTGGCGCGTCACCAGCACCTGCAGGCTGGCAATGACGCGATCCAGATCGGGCACCGGCAGGCCGAACAGCTGGCCTGCGACATTGCGGCGCTCGGCGCCATGCACGCCGGAAGAAGCAAAACGCAATGGCGCAAGGTAGGTATCGAGCTGCGCAATTGGGCGGCCAGAAACAATGGCAAGCGCTCCGTCAAGCTGATTCGACAAGGCTCCCAGCGCTTGAATCAGCGCAGGTGGCACCGACACCGCGTCCGGGCGATCGGCCAGATCGACCAGCGTTCCATCGAAGTCGAGGAACAAGGCGCTGTCGTGTTGAATGGTTGTTGTTGATCGTCCCCGCATGCGGTAACGGTATCAAAGGCAGCGAGCCCGGCCTGTAGGCGAATCTGCCATAGAGATGTAGGTTGATTGCGCCGCCGCCCAAACTGCCCGCGCGTCCGGGATAATCATCGGCTGCGCGTTCGCACCAACTTTTACCAGAGCAAGCCCATGGCCCAGTACGTCTTCACCATGAACCGCGTCGGCAAGATCGTGCCGCCGAAGCGGCAGATCCTCAAAAACATCTCCCTGAGCTTTTTCCCGGGCGCCAAGATCGGCATGCTCGGCCTGAACGGCTCGGGCAAATCAACGCTGCTCAAGATCATGGCCGGCGTCGACAAAGACATCGAGGGCGAAGCCACGCCAATGCCGGGCTTGAAGATCGGATATCTGCCCCAGGAGCCGGTGATGAACCCGGACCAGACGGTGCGTGAAGCGGTCGAAGAAGGCATCGGCGGCGTGCTCGCTGCGAAGAAGCGCCTCGATGAGGTGTATGCCGAATACGCCGCTGAAGATGCTGACTTCGACGCGCTGGCCGCCGAGCAGGCGGAGCTCGAAGCGATCATCTCCGCCGCCGGTTCCGAAAACACCGACCTGCAGCTGGAACTGGCTGCCGACGCGTTGCGCCTCGCACCGTGGGACGCCGTGATCGGCAAGCTGTCGGGCGGTGAAAAGCGCCGTGTTGCGCTGTGCCGCCTGCTGCTGTCCAAGCCCGACATGCTGCTGCTCGACGAGCCGACCAACCACTTGGATGCTGAATCCGTCGACTGGCTGGAGCAGTTCCTGAGCCGCTTCCCGGGCACCGTGGTGGCCATCACCCACGATCGCTACTTCCTCGACAACGCCGCCGAGTGGATTCTCGAACTCGACCGCGGATCGGGCATTCCATGGAAGGGCAACTACTCGACCTGGCTCGAGCAGAAGGAAGGCCGCCTGGAGCAGGAACAAAAGACCGAAGACGCCCGCGCCAAGGCGATGAAGAAGGAGCTGGAGTGGGTGCGCCAGAACCCGAAGGGCCGCCAGGCCAAGAGCAAGGCGCGCCTGGCCCGCTTTGAAGAACTGAGCGACGTCGACTACCAGAAGCGCAACGAGACCAACGAAATCTTCATTCCGGTCGGCGAGCGCCTGGGCCATGAAGTGATCGAGTTCGAAGGCGTGACCAAGAGCTTTGGCGATCGCGTGCTGATCGACAACCTGAGCTTCAAGGTGCCGGCCGGCGCCATCGTCGGGATCATCGGCCCGAACGGTGCGGGTAAATCGACGCTGTTCCGCATGATCTCGGGCCAGGAAAAGCCGGACAGCGGCAACGTGAAGATCGGCCCGACCGCCAAGATGGCCTTCGTCGACCAAAGCCGCGAATCGCTCGAAGCCGACAAGACGGTGTGGCAAGACGTGTCGGGCGGCCTCGACAACATCATCGTCGGCAAGTTCGTGATGCCGTCGCGTGCTTACATCGGCCGCTTCAACTTCAAGGGCAATGACCAGCAAAAGCTGGTCGGTAGCTTGTCGGGCGGTGAGCGCGGCCGACTGCATTTGGCCAAGACGCTGTCACAGGGCGGCAACGTGCTGATGCTCGATGAGCCGTCGAATGACTTGGACGTCGAAACGCTGCGCGCATTGGAAGATGCGTTGCTGGAGTTCGCCGGCTCGGTGATGGTCATCTCCCATGACCGCTGGTTCCTTGACCGTATCGCGACCCACATCCTGGCCTGCGAAGGCGATTCGAAGTGGGTCTTCTTCGACGGCAACTACCAGGAGTACGAAGCCGACAAGAAGAAGCGCCTGGGTGAAGAAGGCGCACGTCCGAAGCGTGTGCGATTCAAGGCGTTGAAGTAAGACCGCTTGAACGATGGGCTCTTCGCGCAATTTAGTGTGATCGAACGTTGACAGGTGCCAGATCAAGGCAACGGTAGAGTAGGCGAACGA
>CAHJWV010000727.1 GCA_903643055.1 Burkholderiales bacterium
ATCGATTTCGCACCCGGCGAGTTCATCACCGAGCTGAGCGGGCGCTACAGCCGCGCGATCGACAGCCTGAGCTTGCGTACCAACCAAGGCCGCGCGCTCGGACCTTACGGCGATGCGGCGAGCACCGGTGCGCCTTACCTCGTGCGCAACCCTGTCACCGATGCCTTCCTCGGCTTTGCCGGCAACGCCACCTACACGACGAACGACGATGGCGGCGCGATCCATGCCATCGATGCGGCGGCCCCGGATGTCTTCGAAGCGGTCACGGCGCCGCCGGCTAACGCTGCGCAAACGGGCTGGTGGGGCTCGGCGATGAACTGGCCGTTGATCGGCATCCATGCGGTGGTGCTGCCCGATGGCCGAGTGATGAGCTATGGCAGCGATGCCTCGGGCACTCAGGGCGCGCAATTCATCTACGACGTCTGGAACCCGGCGCTGGGAGGCGGCGATTCATCGCACCTGACCTTGGATAACAGCACGCGCACTGACATCTTCTGTGGCAGCCAGTCGCTGATGCCCAGCGGCATGGTCTTCATTGCCGGTGGCGACAACCGCCAGCAGCCCGGTGGCTACAACAAAGGCATTGCCGACACAACGGTGTTCGACCCGACCAGCAACTCGCTGCGGTCGGGCATCCGCATGAACGCGGCGCGCTGGTATGCCTCGCAGGTGATTCTGCCGAGCGGGCGCCTGCTGGTGATGGGTGGCAAGGACGGGAACTCAAGAGATGTGGCGAACCCGGAAGTCCGCAGCCTCGATGGCACCTGGAAGACGCTCACGGGCGTGACTTTGAAGGGCTACTACCCGCGTGCCTTCGTGAGCTCGACCACGACGCCGGGCGTCGAGCAGGTCTACGTCATCAGCACCGATGGCAGCGGCAAGATCTATCGGCTCAACGTCGATGGCGCGAGCGGCGAGGGCGAGTTGATCACCACCACGGCGCGCTTGCCTGGCTTGCACAGCTGGAACCGCCCGACCGCGCAGATCGCGCCCAACACCGTGCTGGTGGCGCTGGACAACGGCGGCTCGTCGACCGTCGTGTTTCCCTCGGTTGAAGGCGCGCAGCCGGTCGTGGCCGATGCCGGCGCGCTGTCGCAAGTCCGCATCTGGGCCAACTTCGTCGTGCTGCCAACCGGCGAGGTCTTGGCGATTCAAGGTTCGGCGGGCGACAACAAGCTGGACCGCGTGGCTTACCACGGCGAGCTGTGGAACCCGCAGTCGCGCAGCTGGCGCAGCGTGGCTTCGGAGCTGCGGCCGCGGCTTTATCACAGCGCGGCGACCTTGCTTGCCGATGGGCGGGTACTGTCACTTGGCGGCGGTGCACCGGGGCCGGTGGTGGGCACCAATGCCCAGGCCTACAGCCCGCCTTATCTCTTTAGCGCTACCGGCACCGCCGCACGGCCGGTGATCACGCTGGCACCGACCACGCTGGCCTATGGCGACGCGCATGTGGAGGGCGCCGACACGCTGTCGGTGATCCGCAGCAGCGATGTCGCGCGGGTGACATTGGTCAGGCTGGCCTCGGTCACCCATTCCTTCGATTCGGAGCAGCGCTTCATCGAGCTGGCGTTCGATGTGGTCAATGCGAATCAGCTGTTCCTGCATCGGCCTGCGAACACCTCGATCGCACCGCCGGGGTATTACCTGTTGACGGTGATCAACAAGGCGGGGGTGCCTTCGGTCTCGAAGGGGGTTCGGCTGTCAACGAACTAGGCGGGTAGGTCGGCCGAGTTTTCAACCTTTGGATACGCTGTGTCAGCGCCTGGATGCAAACTTGGCAGTTTGCGGCAGCGGGGGACACAGCGCGGTGTGCGAGGCATGCCAGAAATGTCATCGGCCGCGGGGCGGGGCAATCCCCTGCGGCACGATGAATCGGCGGCAAACCGACTGGCTGCAGGCATGGCGTTAAGCCGCCGACAGTTTTGTATCGATCCGATCCGCCATCGCGGGTCGAGCCCTTGTGTTGGCTTGTTTTTTGCGCGCGTTTCGGGTGGGTTCATTCCACCCGCTTCTGCATGCTGTTCGCCATGTGCAGAAGCCTTGCTTCCACCCGCAGGCGAAACGAGGCGCAGCATGAGATTCCTGAAGAGCGTGGCCGCAGCAGCCACGATGACCGCCGGGCTGTTCGGCCTGGGCGGCTGCACCACCACCTCGATGGTGATGAGCGCGATGGGGGTGGCGACCGACAACAGCATTCCGTGGAGCATCGTCAAGCACATCCACGGCAAGATCACCGAAGGCGACCCGGTGCCCTGCGGTCAGCTCAACAGCGTTCAGCGTGCCACCAGCGCGCGCTGCGGCGAGTTCGTGCCCGGCAGCATTCAAAGCGCCGACATCAGCGCCAGCGGTTTGCAGGAATGCCCGCTGATCCTGGCCGCGCAAGACGCGCGGCTGTGGGCCGCCTTGCCGGAGTTGATCAGCAAAGGCGCGCAGCCCGAGCGCTGTGCGCAGTCGCCATTGGTGCGCTTGGCTCAGGTTCAGGCCTGTCCCGATTTCTCAACCGCGTCACCCGAGGTCTTGCGCTCTTTCGAATGGCTGGCCGTGGCCGATGCGCGGGCCGTCCGTCATGACACGATGCGCATGCTCAGCTGCCCGAACGCCCGCACGGCGGGCTTGAGCCGGGTGCTTGACACCTGGCTGGCCAGTGGTGATCTGCAGCCGGAGAACATCGGTTTCAGTCCGCTCGGCGCGCTGCATCCGGACTACCTGTCGACACCGTTCGCCGCGCTGCTGGAGGCGCGCGGCCACACGGCGCAGGCCGCGCTCGGCACTTTCGAGGGCAAGCAGCCGTCGGGCTTCGAGGAAGCCTTGCGCACCAGCCATTGGGTGGCGCTCGACTGGTGGCTTGCACGCCAGCCTCAGCTGGTCAACGGTGTGCCGCCATCGCATGGCGGGCAAATTCAATGGCTGCCGCTCGCGCGTGTGTTGATTCCCGATTTCCTGGAGCACCCGCAGGCGCAGAAAGACACGATCGCTTATCTGATGACCCATGGCGCCGACCCGAAAAAGCACCTGCCTTTTGACTCGAGCCAAAGCGTCATCAAATACGCGAAGGGCCTGAAGAGCCCGCACCTGGCCTTGCTCGACCCACCGGCAGGTGGTGTGCCCGCGTCGCCCACGCTGGCGAAGACGCTCGAGCCTTCACGCGTGGCGGACTTGTCGGCCAAGCCATCGATCGCTGTCTCGCCGAACGCCTCCGCGAGCGAGTGAGCCGCGGGCCAAAACGGTATCCCAAAGAAGCCATCCCAAAGACGTCATCCCAGAGAAAAGCCCACGTCGCCGTTGCCGGTGACGTGGGCTTTGTTTCAACACTCAATGGGCCCGGGCCGCGGTATCAGACAGCGCAGCCTGCAGCAAGGCCGGTGCCGTGGCGTAGTGATCGAACTGCATCGAATACTGTGCGCGCCCCGATGACTGCGCGCGCAGGTTGCCGATGTAGCCGAACATCTCGCG
>CAHJWV010000728.1 GCA_903643055.1 Burkholderiales bacterium
ATCGCATCGGGTGGCTTGTCGAACATGGCTGACATCGAACGCCTGTGCGCCGTGCAGGGCGATGGCGTGGAAGGCGTGATTTGCGGGCGGGCCATTTACAGCGGCGCGCTCGACTTTGCGTTGGCGCAAAAGCGTGCCGACGAGCTCAACGGCGCGCTCTGACGCACTCAACCGGAAGGCCTGCATTGACGCAGGTCCATCGCATGCTTGCCAAACGCATCATCCCCTGCCTCGACGTCACCGGAGGCCGGGTCGTCAAGGGTGTCAATTTTGTCGAGCTGCGAGACGCTGGTGATCCGGCGGAAATCGCCGCTCGCTACAACGACCAGGGCGCTGACGAACTCACCTTTCTGGACATCACGGCCACCAGCGACGGCCGGGATCTGATTCTGCCGATCATCGAGGCCGTCGCATCGAAGGTGTTCATTCCACTGACTGTTGGCGGCGGCGTGCGCAGCGTCGAAGACGTGCGGCGTTTGCTCAATGCCGGTGCCGACAAGGTTAGCTTCAATTCTGCGGCCGTTGCCAACCCGCAGGTGATTGCCGATGCCTCTCGCAAATATGGCGCGCAATGCATTGTCGTGGCCATCGACGCGAAAGGCCGGGCAGATGGATCGGGTTGGGATGTTTACACCCACGGTGGCCGCAATAACACCGGCTTGGACGCCGTGGCCTGGGCTCGGCGCATGGCTGAACTCGGTGCGGGCGAGATCCTGTTGACCAGCATGGACCGGGACGGTACGAAGATCGGTTTCAATCTGCCGCTCACACGAGCGGTTAGCGATGCCGTGAATGTTCCGGTGATCGCCTCTGGTGGCGTCGGAACCTTGGAGCATTTGGTCGAAGGCATTCAGCAAGGCGGCGCGGATGCCGTACTGGCCGCGAGCATCTTCCACTACGGTGAATACACGGTGGGTGCGGCAAAGGCATTGATGGCTCGCCATGGCATCCCGGTGCGCCAATGAAGGCATCGACAGCTTCTCGACCGAAGTTTTCCGGCCGAACAGACACTGGATCTACCGAGGCGGCATTGCCGGTGAAGCCGAAGGTTAAGCGGCCGAACGAGGTTCGGATCATTGGCGGCTCGTGGAAGCGCAGCAAATTGCCGGTGATCGACGCGCCTGGGTTGCGCCCGACGCCTGACCGAGTGAGAGAGACCTTGTTCAACTGGCTTGGTCAAGACTTGAGCGGCTGGCGTTGCCTGGATATTTTTGCAGGCAGCGGTGCACTGGGGTTCGAGGCGGCTTCTCGTGGCGCCTCAGAGGTCAGCTTGATCGAGCGTGATTCACGGCTCGTCCGCAGTTTGCGTGAGGTCCAGGAGCGTCTTAAGGCCACGAGCGTGCGGATCGAAGTTGGCGATGCGTTGTCTTGGATGGCACGTTGCGCTCCTAGCCGTTTTGATCTCATCTTTATCGACCCTCCGTTTGACGCGGATCTGTTCGACAAGGCTCTGGGTGCTGCCGCGAGGGTGGTTGTGCCGAGTGGCTTCATCTACTTGGAAGCCGATCGCACGTTCGGTGATGCGGACTGTGCGCCGCTTGGCCTGCGCTTGCACCGCCAAGGCCGCGCGGGTGCGGTGCACTTTCACCTGATACAGCGTTTGGCCGACGGCTACATTGCGCCCGATTCGCCTGTGACCACGACCTGAGGAGTGCACGTGACGTCCGTGACCCGCCTGACTGCCGTTTATCCCGGCACTTTCGATCCCATGACCTTGGGGCACGAAGATTTGATGCGTCGCGCAGGCCGGCTGTTCGAGCGGGTGATCCTGGCAGTTGCTGCGGGCCATCACAAGCGCACGATGTTTTCGCTGGCTGAACGCCTGGAGATTGCACAGGAACTGGCCGCGACGCATCCCAATGTCGAAGTGATGGCCTTTGAAGGCCTGCTCAGCGATTTCGTCACCGAGCATGGCGGCAAGGTGGTGGTGCGCGGCTTGCGCGCCGTCAGCGACTTCGAATACGAATTTCAGATGGCAGGCATGAACCGCTATCTGATGCCGCAGGTCGAGACGGTGTTCTTGACGCCCAGCGATCAGTTCCAGTTTGTCTCTGGGACTTTCGTCCGGGAGATTGCCACCTTGAAGGGTGATGTCTCCAAGTTTGTGTCACCCTCGGTGCTGCAGCGGCTTCAGCAGCGTGTGAAAGCCGGTCCCTGACGGAATGGAGTTATCACGATGGCATTGATGATCACTGACGAATGCATCAATTGCGATGTGTGCGAGCCTGAGTGTCCGAATCAGGCGATTTCCATGGGCGTGGCGATATACGAGATCAACCCGTCCAAGTGCACTGAATGCGTTGGCCACTTCGATGAGCCGCAGTGTATGCAGGTCTGCCCGGTGAGCTGCATTCCGGTGAACCCGGAACACGTCGAGTCGTCAGAGTCGCTCTGGGCCAAGTATCGGCGCCTGACCGCCACGGGTGATGTATCGCCGCCGGCAGATGGCTCGGCTGCGCCTTAATTCTTCTTTGATGACTTCGGATGCCTGCTGGCAGGTGCCACGGCTTTGAAGTCATCAGTCGATTGAGTGCCTTTGCTGTGTTTCTTTTTCTTGTGAGGCGAAGTCGCTGAGGCTGCCGGAGCGGATGCCGACTTTGGTTTCGGGCTGTTGAATGACCCCGCAGCGGCCGGATGTGCGGCGGCTTCATTGATGTGGCGTTCCCGTTCCAGCTGACGCCCGCGAGTGGCATCGGCTTGAGCCAAGCGCTCGGCATCGGCCCGCTGCTCCGCGCTGCGCTCATCATTGACGCTGATGGTTTGCCCATCGGCGCAAGGCGTTTGCGAATACTGCCGGCCATCCGGCCCGCATCGATAGACGGTCTGCGCAGATGCCCAGCTCAGGCTTGCAGACAAGAGCGCAGCCGTAGCGATTCGAATGATCATGAATCTTTCTCCTGAGTTGGTGGAGTCGGTTTGGTTTCTGGACAAGGGGGTTTGGGGCGAGGGGGCTTCGCATTGATCTTCATCAATGCGCGTTCCATGTCGCCGCAAAGAATCAGATCCAACGCAGGCAGGGTGCGCGCGATGCCTTCGTGAATCGCTTCCCGGTTCGCAGCCGTTGGCTTTCGAAGCACATAGTCGACGACTTCAGCTTTCACGCCCGGATGGCCGATCCCCAGACGCAGGCGCCAGTACTCGGCCGTTCCTAACTGCGCGTGGATATCGCGTAAGCCGTTATGGCCGGCATGGCCGCCACCATTTTTGATCTTGACTTGGCCTGGCAGCAGGTCCAGTTCGTCGTGCGCGACCATGATCTCGTGGGGCATGATTTTGAAAAAACGCGCCAAGGCCGCCACCGACTTGCCCGACAAATTCATGTAGGTCTGAGGTTCTAGCAGCCACAAGGGCCCTTCGAGGTTCGTAGAGGGTTTGTTGACACGGGCAACCAAGCCAAAGTAGCTGCGCTCAGGAGTGAGCGAAACGCCGAACTGTTGAGCTACGGCGTCGATCCACCAAAAACCCGCGTTATGGTTTGTGGCTTCGTATTCCGGCCCGGGGTTGCCCAGGCCCACCAGCAATCGAATCATGATGCCGCCATTATCCAAAGGTGAAGGTCAAAAAAAAGCCCCGCCAAAGCGGGGCTCGTTGAAGGGCCTGACGGCTTACTTCTTGTTTTGCTTCTCGCTCTTCTTGGCCTTACCGGCCGGCGCAGCAGCAACCACCGGAGCGGCCACGATCTCTTCTTCTTCGGCTTGCACCGAGGTCGAGACGATCACCGGATTCGGCTTGCCTTGTGTCACGACCGATACGCCTTCAGCCAGCTTCAGATCGCTGACGTGCAAGG
>CAHJWV010000729.1 GCA_903643055.1 Burkholderiales bacterium
CCTGGGGGACGACGCGCAGGAGCGGGCGGTGGAGGGTGCGCTGGTCAAGCAGGTGACGCAGTTTCTGCTGGAGCTGGGCGCGGGCTTTGCCTTCGTCGGCCGGCAGGTGCTGTTGGACGTGGGCGGCGACGAGTTCTTCATCGACTTGCTGTTCTATCACCTGAAGCTGCGCTGTTATGTGGTGATCGAGCTCAAGGCCGGCAAGTTCAGGCCCGAGCATCTGGGGTAGCTGGGCTTCTACCTCACCGCGGTGGATCGCCAGATCAAGAACAAGCACGACAACCCCACCATCGGCCTCTTGTTGTGCAAGAGCAAAAACAAGGTGGTGGCCGAGTACGCGCTGGGCGACAAGACGCAGCCCATGGGCGTGGCCGAGTTCAAGCTGCTGGAAGCCTTGCCTGCCGAGTTGCAAACCGGCCTGCCCAGCATCGCGCAGATCGAGCAGGAGCTGCAGGCGCTGCCGGGCGATGTGGCCGGGGAGGAATGATGGGCTGGGAACTCGAAGACGTTGAAAAGCCCTTTGTCGCCCAACTGCAAGCGCTGGGCTGGGTGCATGTCAAAGGCAGCCTGGACGACCCGGCCGCCACGGGCCGAACGAACTTTGCCGAGGTCATTCAAGAAGGCGTGCTGCGCGAGCAATTGCATGCGCTGAACCCCGGTGCGGATGGCCAGCCCTGGTTGGACGACGCGCGCCTGTCCGAAGCCGTGGCTGCCATCACGCGGCTCGGCACGCACAAGCTGATGGAGGCCAACCAGAAGGCGACCGAACTCTTGACCAAGGGGCTGACGGTCGAAGGCCTGCCCGGCTGGGACGGCGGGCGCGGCCAGACCCTCCGCTACATCGACTGGGACACGCCGGCCCGCAACCGCTTCACGGTGGTCAACCAGTACCGCGTTGATTGCCCGCCAGGTTTCAACAGCGCCAAGGCCTTCATCGTGCCTGACCTGGTGCTGCTGGTGAATGGCCTGCCGCTGGGGGTGGTGGAGTGCAAAAGCCCTTCCATTCCCGAGCCGCTGGCCGAGGCGGTGGACCAACTGCGCCGCTACAGCAACCAGCGCAAGGCTGCCTTCGAGGTGGACGAGAACGAAGGCAACGAGGCGCTGTTCGCCACCAACCAGCTGCTGATCGCCAGTTGCGTGGACGAGGCGCGCGTGGGCTGCATCGGCGCGAGCTTCGGGCACTTTGCGCAGTGGAAAACGGTGGTCAGACCCGAGGGTATCGGCTCCGAAGGCGAGGTGGCCCGGGCGCTGGGTACGCCCCGGCTCAACGAGCAGCAGCGGCTGATCGCCGGCCTGCTGGCGCCCGCGCATCTGCTCGACGTGGTGAAGAACTTTGTGCTGTTCATGCAGGTGGGCGGCCAGACCATCAAATCGGTGTGCCGCTACCAGCAGTACCGGGCGGTGAACGTTGCGATCACGCGGCTCAAGACCAAAGACACGCGGCTGCAGCATGGCGAGAGTGACCAGCGCGGCGGCATCATCTGGCACACGCAGGGCTCGGGCAAGAGCCTGACGATGGTGTTCCTGGTGCGCAAGATGCGCGCAGACACGGCCTTGCGGCGCTTCAAGGTGATCGTCGTCACCGACCGCAAGGATTTGCAGAACCAGCTGTCGATCACCGCCACGCTGACGGGCGAGCTGGTGGAGGTGGCAGACAGCACGGCGGGCGTGAAGGCGCTGGCCCGGCGCAAGGGGCCGGGGCTGGTGTTTGCCGCCATCCAGAAGTACCGCGACGCTGACACCGCAGGCGATGCGCCACTGGTGGCGGACGATTTGCCGAAGGTGGAAGAGCCGAGGGCGAGGTATTCCGCTAACGACAAGGCGGCCGAAAAGTACGAGGTGCTGAACGAAGACGACAGCATCCTCGTGCTGGTGGACGAGGCCCACCGCACGCAGGCCGGCGACCTGCACGCCGCCCTGCTGGCCGGGCTGCCCAACTGCGCGCGCATCGGCTTCACCGGCACGCCGATCATCATGGGCGACAAGAAGCGCACCCACGAGATCTTCGGCGAGTTCATCGACCGCTACACGATCAAAGAGGCCGAAGCCGATGGCGCCACCGTGCCGGTGCTCTACGAGGGCCGCACGGCGCAGGGCGCGATCAAAGACGGCGCCAGCCTGGACGAGCTGTTCGAAGACATGTTCCGCGAGCACACGCCCGAGGAGCTGGAGGCGATCAGGCAGAAGTACGCCACCCGGGGCCACATCTTCGACGCACCGGCGCTGATCGCCGACAAGGCGCGCGACATGCTGCGCCACTATGTGACGAACATCCTGCCCAATGGCTACAAGGCGCAGGTGGTGGCCTACAGCCGGTTGGCCGGGACCCGCTACTTCGCAGCGTTGAAACAGGCCCGCGACGAGCTGCTGGCCGAGGCCGAGGCCTTGAACCCGCAAGACAAGGCGTTGGATGACGAGGCCCTGGCCCAGCGGCCGCCCAAGGTGCAGGCCGTGGTGCAGGCCTGGCGCTACCGAGACACGCTTGCACGCCTTGAGTTCGCGCCCATCATCTCGGGCAGCAACAACGACGATCCCGCGTGGAAGGTTTGGACGGAGGGTGCGGCGCATGAGCCCCTCATCAAACGTTTCAAGAAGCCGCTGTTCCATGCGGACCCCGCCAAGACCGACCCGCTGGCCTTCCTGGTGGTGAAGTCGATGTTGCTGACCGGCTTCGACGCGCCCATCGAAGGCGTGATGTACCTGGACCGGCCGATCCGCGAAGCGGAGCTGCTGCAAGCCATCGCCCGGGTCAACCGGACCGGCTTCGGCAAGCGCTGCGGCATCGTGGTGGACTACTACGGCGTGGCCCAGCACCTGAAGGAAGCGCTGGCCGCCTACGCCGACGAAGACGTGCAAGGCGCGCTGGCCAGCCTGAAAGACGAGGTGCCGGTGCTGCGCGACCGCCACCTGCGTGTGGTGGATCTGTTTCGCCAGCAAGGCATCGAGTCTCTGGACGACACCGAGGCGTGCGTGGAGGCGCTGGGCAGCGAGCGGCTTCGCGCGGAGTTCGCGGTGAAGCTCAAGGCCTTCTTGGCGTCGCTGGACATGGTGCTGCCGCGGCCGGAAGGGCTGCCGTACGCGCGTGATGCCAAACGGCTCGCCTACATCTACGCCCGCGCCCGCAACCGCTACAAAGACACGCCGGTGCTGGGCGTGGATGTGGGCGCCAAGGTGCGCCGGCTGATGGACGAACATGTGATCTCGCTGGGCATCGACCCGAAGATCCCGCCGATACAGCTCAGCGACGCAGAGTTCGACACGCACCTCGGCCGCTCGGTCAACGAACGCGCCAAGGCGTCGGAGATGGAGCACGCGATCCGTTCGCACATTCGCCAGCACATCGACGAAGACCCTGTGCTGTACCGCAAGCTCTCGGAGCGCCTGAACGACATCCTCACGGCACTGGGTGAGCAGTGGAACGAAGTGATCGCGCAACTGCAGAAGATCATCGACGAGCTGCGCAGTGGCACGGCTGGTGAGGCTGACGCCCCGAGCGATCTGCCGCAGCACTGCGCCCCCTTCTTGCGCACGATGCTGGATGTAGTGACCGCCGAGCAGGTGCCGAGACCGGCTGAGTTGTTGCGATTGAAAGATGTGACCGTCGAACTGGTGGACCTGCTGGCGCAGGAGCTGAAAAGCAATCGCAACATCTGGAGCGCGCACAAGCGCGCAGCGCAAGACGCGCTGAACGGTCTGTTGTTCGACCACCTGATGCGATTGCGCCCGCCGTTGGTGGATGCCGACAAGGCCGGCGTGCTGGCCGACAAGCTGATAGAGCAGGCACGGGCCAACCACGACAAGCTGGTGGCGCTGTGATGATGATGGTGGTGGATGACTTGCGCCTGGACGTGCGCCGCAGTGCACGTCGCAAGACCATGCAGATCACCGTGGAGCGATCGGGCGAGCTGATCGTCAGCGCGCCACCCGACGTGAAAGAGGCGCGGCTGCGTGCCTTCGTTGAAGAGAAGCGCTTCTGGATTTACACCAAGCTGGCGGAAAAAGATCGGCTGCAACGCCTGGTCCCGCGCAAGGAGTTCGTGGGCGGCGAGGGGTTCCTCTACCTGGGGCGCAGCCACAGGCTGAAGTTGGTGGACGCACAAGACACACCGCTGAAACTGGCCCAGGGCCGCTTCTGCCTCGCGCGCAACGAGGTGGCCGATGCCCGCGAGCATTTCACCCGCTGGTACAGCGAGCGAGCCAAGCTCTGGTTGGGCAGCCGCGTGGCTGACTATCAATCACGCATGGAGGTGCAGCCTGCCGGCGTGAAGGTGCAAGACCTGGGCTACCGATGGGGGTCGTGTGGCAAAGGCGACTGGCTGTACTTCCACTGGAAGACCATCCTGCTGCCGGCACGCATTGCCGAATACGTGGTGGTGCACGAGATGGCGCACCTGCATGAGCCGCACCACACCACGGCGTTCTGGCTGCGCGTGGAGCGCGCGATGCCGGACTACGCGCAGCGCAAGGCTTGGCTGGCCGAGCATGGAAGCGATGTCGAAGGAATCTGAGAACAATGGCGGACTATTTCACCAGTGACCATTTCAAGCTGCTGAACCGGTGGAAGGGGCAGAAGCGTGACGAGTCAAACCCCGAACAGAACCGTGCTTACACCGAGCTGAAGAAGGCTTATGAGGTGGCTGAGGCCTGGGCCAGCAAGGTGAAAGGGACGCTCTTCCCTGTGGGCCATGTCGAGATTCGCAGGGGCCCGACGAATCAGGGCAACAACTTCGCCAGCTACAACTGGGCCAGGATTTATCCGTCAGTTGAGGCGCCGAAGGAGTTGGCCTATACCGTTGGCATTGGTGCTGAAGACGGATTTGTGGTGAAGATCGATACCGTAGGTCTCGACGAGTCGAGTGTCACGCGACGGCAGTACTTGGCGCTGCGCGGTGCCGACGACAACGCCGCCCCATTTGTCGCCAAGCTGCCAGTTGCAGAGGGGCTGGAGAAATCGCTGGACCAACTGGTCGCGTGGAGCGTCGATGCCATCCGGAATTTCAAACTGCGTTACGACGAGGTGGTCGAGAAGCTGAACCTGGGCACGACACTGAGCGACGAGGATTTGCTCCAGCACTTTGACGGCAAGCCTGCGTTTCAGACATTCCGGGCCTCTTGGTCACCGCAAGACAAGGCGGTGTTCTGTCGCTTGGCGCGTGCGGTTCACGCTTCCGGCCTGGATTGGTGGCACATGGGCAAGGGCATTCAGGTGCGCTTCGGCCGCAAGAACCCAGGCAGTGAACGGGCCGTTGGCGTGCTCGGCGTGATTCGTGGTACCCGCACTCGCAAGATTTCCTGGACGCGGCAGCTGGGTGCGGTGGCCAAGCTCAACCGTGAATCATTGACGCAGGGGCTGGTGGCGCAGATCGAGTCTGCCCTGTCTTCGGAACGCGTCACTCTGGACGATTGGCTGGTGCTCAACACTGAGCGACCAGGCTTGTGGCCTGATCAACTGCGTGACGATCCGGTCGATCCGGGCGAAGAGTTGGACGACGAGGAAGCCAGCAATAGCAACAATCAGGTCGTTAGGCAGCCCATCAATCGCATTTATTACGGCCCACCCGGTTCAGGAAAGACCTACCAATTGTCGAAGTTGCTCAAGCGAGAGTACGAGCAGGCGATGACATCGGTGTCGGAAGAGGAATGGCGCGAGCAACTCATTTCAACGCGGATCGCCAACCTCACATGGTGGGAGGGGGCCGCTGCAGCGTTGTATGAACTCGGAGGAAAAGCGAAAGTTGGACAGTTGTTCGAGCATCCGTTCATCAAAGCCATTGCCGCGGCCAAAAGCCGCAACCAGAACGTTCGCCAAACGCTTTGGGGTACTTTGCAACATCACACCGTCGAAGTCTCCCAGACTGTCAACATCAAAGTGCGGCTCGCGCCTGCGGTCTTCAACAAGATCAACAATTCGGTTTGGCAATTTGCCGGAGATTGGAAAGAGGCTTGCGCTGATCTCATCGAAACGGTAAGGGCCTACCAAGCTGGCGCCCCGGCGTCCGGCGCGGTCCAGCGCTACAGCTTCGTCACGTTCCACCAGTCCTACGGCTACGAAGAATTCGTCGAAGGGCTGCGCCCGCTGCTCGACGGCGATGCAGAGACGGGTCAAATCCAGTACGAGATTCGCTCTGGCGTCTTCAAAGACCTGTGCCGCAGGGCCCGGTCGGCGCCCGACCAGCGATTCGCCATGGTGATTGACGAGATCAATCGAGGCAACATCAGCAAGATACTGGGTGAGCTGATCACCTTGATCGAAGCCGACAAGCGCGAGGGCACCGAAAACGCGGTGTCGGTGACGCTGCCTTACTCGGGAGAAAGCTTTTCGGTACCGGTCAACGTCGACATCATCGGCACGATGAACACGGCTGACCGGTCTCTGGCGCTTTTGGATACTGCACTGCGGCGCCGGTTCGAGTTCGTGCCTGTGATGCCAGATGCTCGTGATGAGCCGGGGGCGCCGCTTGCCAACTTGCGGGTGAGTTCGGGCGATCAGGTGATTGATGTGCCCCGGATGCTTGACGCGATCAACCAGCGCGTGGAGGCGCTCTATGACCGTGACCAATGCATAGGCCACGCCTACTTCACGCCGCTGGCCAAGCTTCCCGATGGAGACGACCGATTGGTCGCCTTGCAGCAGCTGGTGAGCGGCATCACGGTTTACGAGTTCGACGCGCTTACGCAGGCTGATCTCAAAGCTGCCGCCGTTGACGGTCTGCATCACATCCCGGCTGCGGTGTACGAATGGCTTGAGGCTCAGTGCCTAAGTGCTGCAGAGAAGGGCGAAGCGCCGTGGTTGCGTCTTACCCAGCGACGTGGTCGCCGTATCGTTCAGGTCACGAGCTTCGTCGGCGTGATCCGCGCCCCCAATGGTTTCCAGATCGAGGTGTTGCCCAAGTGGGCAAAGCGATTGGCGGCGGAGTCGTGGAGGCACGTCAGCTGCTGATCGAGATGCTGAGCTGCCTGCAGGGTTTCCGACACGTCGAGACCGCCATTGCAAAGATCTTGGCTGTGTGCATGCCATTGCGGGAGGTTTTCATCGCGGAGTTTCTGCGTACGGTGGAGTACATCGTTAAGCGGGGACTTCGCAGCGACTATTCCAGCAAGCGGGGCAACCTCTTCGCACTGAGAGGCAACCTGCTCATGGCGCTCCACTTGCAGCAGAACTTGCATCGGGCTGACCGCTTCTTCACCGAGCACGACGAATTTTCGATCGACCGCCCGGAGAACCGCTTGCTGCATGCAGCTCTATGGCGCGTCTTAACCGTGTCTGCGTCGCAGACGAACCAGCGGTTGGCACGAGAGCTGAGATTCGTGTTCGCGGATATTCCGATGTCCACGCAACCCCGGGTTGATTTTCAGCGGGTGTGCCTTGACCGGGGGATGGGCCACTACGCAGGTGCGTTGTCCTGGGCCCGACTCATCCTCGATGAGAAGTCTCCCTTGACCGGCACGGGTGGGCACTGTGCGCCTTCCTTGTTGGGCTCTTCGCGCAATTTAGTGTGATCGAACGTTGACAGGTGCCAGATCAAGGCAACGGTAGAGTAGGCGAACGA
>CAHJWV010000730.1 GCA_903643055.1 Burkholderiales bacterium
CATCACTTCGCTGGGCTGTATCACCATGCCCAGGTTCAGCCAGCGCGTCGCGCCCTTCTTGGTGACACCGAACAGCGCGGTGGCCAGCAGCAGCGCCACCCCGATGGCATACAAGGGCACCGCCAGCCGCATCAGGCGCTGCGGCGGAATCTGCGTAACGACGAACATGATGACGGCCGCCAGCAGCATGTTGCGGCCGTGGTCGACAAAGCGCGAGCCGTTGTCGAAGCCGGCCGAATACATCGTGATCAGCCCGGCCGCGGCCAGCAGCAGCACGATCAGCACCAGCGGCCAGTCGAAGCCGAAGAACACCGGCCGCAGCCGCCGCCAGATCGACGGGCTGTCGAAGATCGTGCTCATGGCTTGCGGCCTTCGGGCGCGTCAACCGGCTTCGGCGCCGGGCGCAGCGGCACAGCCGGCGCGGTGACCGGCAGCAGATCGGGATCGAGGGCCGCGGGCGTGGCCGTCAGGCCGACCGCACCCGGCACGTTCGACAGGCCCGGCACCGGCACGTCCACTGCGCGGCGGGGCGTGCCGATCGGCACGGTCGACTTGCCTTCGCGGGTGACGGCCAGGTCTTCTTCGCTCGGCCACTGGCCATTGAGCACGTAATCGAAGGCGCGGCGCGCGATCGGTGCGGCCGACTCGGCGCCCCAGTTGCCGTTTTCGACGATCAAGGCCAGCGCGATCTGCGGGTTCTCGACCGGCGCAAAGGCGATGTACAGCGAATGGTCGCGCAGCCGCTCATCGACGCGCGAGCGGTTGTAGCGCTCGTTCTGCTTCAGCCCGACCGCCTGCGCGGTGCCGGTCTTGCCGCCGCTGGTGTAGCTGGCACCGGCAAAGACCCGGGCCGACGTGCCGGAGACCGTCACGCCATGCATCGCTTCGCGAATGAAAGCCACGTCTTGCGGCTTCAGCGGCAAAGGCTCCAGCGCATCGGACGACAAGGTGCGCTTGTCACCGGTCATCACGTCGCGCAGCTCGCGCGCCAGGCGCGGCTGAAAGCGCTGACCGCCCGAGGTCAGCGTGGCCAGCGAAGTCGCCATCTGGAGCATCGTGAAGCTGTTGTAGCCCTGCCCGATGCCCAGCGAAATCGTCTCGCCCGCATACCATTTCTGCTGCTCCGGCTTCTTGTAAGCCTTGCGCTTCCAGGCCGTGGAAGGCAGCAGGCCAGTCAGCTCGCCTTCGATGTCGATGCCGGTCTTGCGACCCAGGCCAAAAGGCGAGAGCTGGTCATGGATCAGGTCGACGCCCATCTCGTTGGCCAGGGTGTAGTAATAGACATTGCTCGATTCGACAATCGATCGGCGCATGTCCATCAACCCGCCCCGCTCGTTCTCCGGGCTGCGGTAGATGTGCCCGCCGAACGAGAAGGTGCCGGTGTCATTGATGATGGTGGTCGGCGAACGCTTGCCGGTGTTGAGTGCAGCAATCGCCATGAAAGGCTTGAAGGTGGAGCCGGGCGGATAGGTACCGCGCAGCGCACGATTCAACAGCGGCTTGTCTTCCGACTCGTTCAACAGCTTCCAGTTGTCGATGTCGATGCCATCAACAAAGAGGTTAGGGTCGAAATTCGGCTTGCTGACGAAGGCCAGCACTTCGCCATTGCGCGGGTCGATCGCCACCAGCGCACCGCGACGATCGCCGAACAGCTGCTCGACCAGCGCCTGCAAGCGGATGTCGATCGAAAGCACCAACGTGTTGCCAGGCGTCGCCGGGTTGCTCTTGAGGCGGCGCACCGCGCGGCCACCAGCGCTCGTCTCGACCTCTTCGACACCGGTCACGCCATGCAGCTGCGCTTCGTAGCTTTGCTCGATGCCGAGCTTGCCGATGTATTCGGTGCCTCGGTAGTTGGCATCGTCTTCCGAGTCATCGATCTTTTCCTTCTCGGCGATATTGATGCGGCCGATGTAGCCGATCAGGTGGCTACCCACCTCGCCGAGCGGATAGTTGCGGAACAGCCGCGCCTTGATGTCGACCCCGGGAAAGCGAAAACGGGTCGCGGTAAAGCGCGCCACTTCCTCGTCGGTCAGCTTGGTGCGGATCGGCAATGATTCGAAACCCTTGCTTTCCTCCATCAAGCGCTTGAAACGCTTGCGGTCGCGCGCCTGGATGTCGACCACCAGCGCCAGTTGGTCGATCACGCCATCGAGGTCATCGACCTTCGACGGCGTGATCTCCAGCGTGTAGGCCGAATAGTTGTTGGCCAGCACCACGCCATTGCGATCGACGATCAAGCCCCGGTTCGGCACGATCGGCACCACCGCAATGCGATTGCTTTCCGCCTGCGCCGACAAATCGTCATGCCGCACGATCTGCAGGATAACCAGCCGGGTGGCGAGCAGGCCGAACGCAATCAACACGAACGCGGCAGCCGCCACCAGCCGGGTGCGAAACCGCCCCAGCTCTTGCTCGACGTTGCGAAGTTCAGTCATCCAGCCGCCCCGGCAAGGCACGCAAAATGAGGCTGGCCTTCAAGCAACGCCCGCGGATCCGGCTTGGCCGGCCCGCTGGGCGGCGCCCCCCGGGGGCAGGAGCGGAGCGACTGGGGGGCCAACATCACAGCGGCCGGTTCTGATCAGGGTCGGGTGCGCGCCGCTGCGGCGCGAGCAGCAGCAGCGACACCAGCGGCCACAGCAGGCTTTCGAACATGGGGGCCAGCAGCATCTCCCAGCCGGGCAGCATGCCGCCCATCAGCATGCGAACGACGAGCGAGACCGCATGGGCCGACACGAACAGCGGCAGGATCTGCAGCGCCTGCGACAACAACCCGAACCACAGCAAACGCCGGTGGATGGTGATCGCAAAGAAGCTCAGCAAGGTATAGGCGAGTGCATGCTGGCCGAGCACGGCACCATCGTGCACGTCCATCATCAG
>CAHJWV010000731.1 GCA_903643055.1 Burkholderiales bacterium
ATTTCTCGCTCCAGCTCGGGCGAGGCAGCCACGACATTCAGATACGGGCTCGGGTTCGGGCTCGCCACCGAGGGCACTGCGGTCGATGGTTTCATGGGCTGAATCATGGGAGATGGGCTCCTGCCGATTGTGTTCCCCGCCCCGCCCCGCGGTCGGCTCAAAAAGGCGGGAAAAGCGGGCCAGTTTCCAGCACGCTGCCGCGGCTGGGTTGCCCTGCCCGCATTGGCAATGGGTGTCGGGCGGATCGCCACTCGTCGCGGGGCGCTCTCCCTATGTCACAGCGGCTTTCGAGGGTATGTGGCATGCGTCACGCTGGGGCCGCAACCCAAGGGCACAATCAGTCGTTCATTAGGAGAGCCCCCATGGTCCAAGCAAAGAAGCCAACCCAGCACGCCTTTCCCGCCACCCTCAAAACCTTCAAAACGCCTTCCGGCAAGAGCGGCAAGTACCACTCGCTGCCCGAACTCGCGAAGCTTCACCCGAACGTCAGCCGCCTGCCCATTTCGATCCGCATCGTCCTGGAGTCGGTGCTGCGCAACTGCGATGGCAAGAAGATCACCGCCGAGCACGTCGAGCAACTGGCGAACTGGAAGGCCAAGGCCGACCGCATCGACGAGATCCCGTTCGTCGTCGCCCGCGTCGTGCTGCAAGACTTCACCGGCGTGCCGCTGCTGGCCGACCTGGCTTCGATGCGCAACGTCGCCGTGGCCATGGGCAAGAACCCCAAGACCATCGAGCCGCTGGTACCGGTCGATCTGGTCGTCGACCACTCGGTGATGGTCGATTACTACGGCACCAAGAACGCGCTCGACCTGAACATGAAGCTTGAGTTCCAGCGCAACAACGAGCGCTACGAGTTCATGAAGTGGGGCATGCAGGCCTTCGACACCTTCGGCGTCGTGCCGCCGGGCTTCGGCATCGTCCACCAGGTGAACCTGGAATACCTTGCCCGCGGCGTGCATCAAAAAGACGGCGTCTATTACCCGGACTCGCTCGTCGGTACCGACAGCCACACGACGATGATCAACGGCATCGGCGTGGTCGGTTGGGGCGTGGGCGGCATCGAAGCCGAAGCCGGCATGCTGGGCCAGCCGGTGTATTTCCTGACGCCCGATGTCGTCGGCTTCGAGCTGACCGGCCAGCTGCGCGAAGGCGTGACCGCGACCGACCTGGTGCTGACCGTCACCGAGCTGCTGCGCCACGAGAAGGTGGTCGGCAAGTTCGTCGAATTCTTCGGTGAAGGTACCGGCACGCTGTCCCTGCCCGACCGCGCCACCATCGCCAACATGGCGCCGGAATATGGCGCGACGATGGGCTTCTTTCCGGTTGACGACAAAACCATCGAATACTTCGAAGGCACCGGCCGCACCCAGGCCGAGATCGAAGCCTTCGCGGCCTACTTCAAGGCCCAGGGCCTGTACGGCGTGCCGAAGTCGGGCGACATCCATTATTCGAAGGAAGTCTCGCTCGACCTGTCGACCGTGACGCCTTCGCTGGCCGGCCCGAAGCGCCCGCAAGACCGCATCGAGCTTGGCAAGATGAAGAGCAGCTTCAGCGAACTCTTCAGCAAGCCCACCTCGGCCAACGGCTTCAATCAGTCGGCCGACAAGCTGCACAAGTCCTACACCACGCCGAGTGGACTGCAGGTGCGCAACGGCGATGTGTTGATCGCCGCCATCACCTCCTGCACCAACACCTCGAACCCGGCCGTGCTGCTGGCCGCCGGGCTGCTGGCGAAGAAGGCGGTCGAGGCCGGGTTGAAGGTGGCGCCGCACATCAAGACCTCGCTGGCACCGGGCTCGCGCGTGGTCACCGAATACCTCGACAAGGCCGGCCTGACACAGTACCTGGACAAGCTCGGCTTCACGTTGGCTGGCTACGGCTGCACCACCTGCATCGGCAATGCCGGTGACCTGACCGCCGAGTTGAACGACGCCATCACACAGAACGACCTGATCTGCGCCGCCGTGCTGTCGGGCAACCGCAATTTCGAAGCCCGCATCCACCCGAACCTGAAGGCCAACTTCCTGGCCTCGCCGCCCTTGGTCGTGGCGTATGCGATCGCCGGTAACGTCACGCGTGACCTGATGACCGAACCGGTCGGCCAGGGCAAGAATGGCCGCGACATCTACCTCGGCGACATCTGGCCGACCCAGCAGGAGATCGCCAAGCTGATGAAGTTCGCGATGAACGGCAAGGCCTTCCGCGAAAACTATGCGCAGGTCAAGAGCCAGCCGGGCGCGCTGTGGGAAAAGATCAAGGGCGTGACCGGCGAGGTTTACACCTGGCCGAAAAGCACCTACATCGCACGACCGCCCTTCTTCGACAACTTCCACATGCAGCCCGGCCTGGCCGATGCCGGCGTGAAAAACGCGCGCGCGATGGCGCTGTTCGGCGACTCGATCACCACCGACCACATCTCGCCGGCCGGCTCGATCAAGGAAGTCTCACCGGCCGGCCAATGGCTGAAGGAACACGGCGTGCTGAAGGCCGACTTCAACAGCTACGGCTCGCGCCGCGGCAACCACGACGTGATGGTGCGTGGCACCTTCGCCAACGTGCGCATCAAGAACCTGATGATCCCGGCCGGCGCCGATGGCAGCCGCGAAGAAGGCGGCTTAACGCGCTTCCAGCCCGGCAACGAAAAGATGTTCATCTACGACGCGGCGATGAAGTACATGACCGAAGGCACGCCGACGGTCATCTTCGCCGGCGAGGAATACGGCACCGGCTCGTCGCGCGACTGGGCCGCCAAGGGCACGCAACTGCTCGGCATCAAAGCCGTGGTGGCACGCAGTTATGAACGCATCCACCGCTCCAACCTGGTCGGCATGGGGGTGTTGCCCTTGCAGTTCCAAGGCACGGATTCGTGGCAGTCGCTGGGCATCACCGGCGACGAAACCTTCGACGTGCTGCTCGGCGCCGACCTGAAGCCGCAGCAAGAAGCCACGCTCGTGATCAAGCGCGTGGACGGTACCCAGCACGACGTGAAGCTGACGCTGCGCATCGACACGCCGATCGAGGTGGATTACTACAAGCACGGCGGCATCCTGCCGTTTGTGTTGCGGCAGTTGCTGGCGGCTTGAACTAAGCCTCCCAGTTGCTTCGCTCCTGCCTGATGGCTTGCACGCCATCAGGCGCTACGACGGACATTCCCTGCGCAGGCAGGGAATGCTTTCCGCCTCCACCCCCAAGGGGCGCCAACCAGCGGACCGGCAAAGCCGGCTGCGCGGTCGTGGCTTGAGGGGCGCTCGCTTTGCCTGCCTCACAACCATAC
>CAHJWV010000732.1 GCA_903643055.1 Burkholderiales bacterium
GCTGGGCGTGTCGGCCTGCGTGCACACGCCGCCCACCCGGCCCGAGCCGGCGCCGCTGCTGCGCCTGTCGCCAGCCTCGCTCGGGCGAATGCTGGCGCTGCAGCAATCGCTGGACGTGAGCTTGCCGGCCCGGCCTGACGCGCCGCAGCACCTGGACTTGATCCTCGAAGCCGATGCCAGCTCGGTGCGCATGGCGCTGCTGAGCCTGGGTCAAACCGTGGCGCGCTTGTCGTGGGATGGCAACGAGCTGAGCGAAACGCGCGCCCCTTGGCTGCCCGAGGCCTTGCGGGCCGACCGCACTTTGAGTGATCTGCAACTGGTGCTGTGGCCGGCCGAAGCGATCCGCGCGGCCTTGCCCGAAGGCTGGTCGCTCGACAGCAACGCGCGCGAGCGCGTGCTGCGCCAGCGTGGTGAGGCGGTTGTCACCATCAGCTATCCGTCACCGCTGCAAGCCGAGCTGGCGCAGCTGCGCGAGGGCTACCGCATCCACATTGAATCGCGCCCGCTGGAGGCGGGGCCGTGAGCACGGTTTATCTCAACGCGATGGGCGTCGTGTGCGCGCTCGGCCAGGGCGAAGCGGCGGTGCGCGAGGGCTTGTTTGCGGCACAGCCGGGCGGCGTGGCCGAGTCGGACGTCTACACGCCGGGCCGGCCTTTGGCGCTGGGCCGCGTGCCGGGCGAGCTGCCGGGGTTGAGCGCCGCGCCGCCCGCTCAACGCAGCCGAAACAACGCGATGCTCGCCGCGGCCATGGCCGATCTTCAAGCGCCGGCCCAGGTTGCGATCTCGCGCCATGGCCCGCATCGGATGGCGATCGTTTTGGGCGTTAGCACGTCTGGCGTGGAAGAGGGCGAGCGCGCGGTGCTGCAGCAACTGCGCGAGGGCCGCTGGCCCGAAGGCTTTGACTATGCGCAGCAGGAGATGGGCAGCGCGGCCGATTACCTGGCGCGGGCGCTGGGCGTGTGTGGCCCGGCGCATGTGGTTTCCACGGCCTGCTCGTCGGGTGCGAAGGCGCTGGCCTCGGGCGCGCGGCTGCTGCGCGCCGGGCTGGCCGATGCGGTGATCGCCGGCGGCGTCGATGCCTTGTGCCGTTTCACGATCGCCGGCTTCAGCGCACTGGAATCGGTGTCAGCCGTGCGTTGCAATCCGCTGTCGCTGAATCGCCGTGGCATCAACCTCGGCGAAGGCGCGGCGCTGTTTCTGATGAGCCGCGACGAAGGCCCGCTGCGCCTGGCCGGCTGGGGTGAAAGTTCGGATGCGCACCACATGTCTGCGCCCGACCCGAGCGGCCGTGGCGCGGTCAATGCAATGCAGCAGGCTTTGCAACGCGCCGGAGTGGCTGCCACTGTGATCGACTACATCAACCTGCACGGCACCGCGACGCCGCATAACGATGCGATGGAGTGCATCGCGGTGGCCGAGGTGCTGGGCCTGAAGGTGCCAGCCGGGTCGACCAAGCCTTTGACCGGTCACGCCTTGGCTGCCGCCGGTGCGGTAGAAGCTGCGATCGCCTGGATGACTTTGGTCGGCAACCCCGGCGGCCGCCTGCCGCCACACTGGTGGGATGGCGTGTGTGACCCGGCCTTGGCGCCCTTGTGCCTGGCCGAGCCGGGCATGGCCTTGGGCCGCACGCCGCGCTACGTGCTCAGCAACTCTTTTGCCTTTGGCGGCAGCAATGCCACCTTGCTGTTCGGCAACTGAAGTCGAACATCCGCTTCCTGAGCTTTCTCGATAACGCGCTGAATGATGGGTGAAATGAAAGAGATAAGTGAGTTCGGCCCGCCTGATGACCGCCTCGCGCCGGCCGGGCTTGATCCAATCGAAGCTTATGTGCCGCACCGCGGCGCGATGTTGCTGTTGAGCCGGCTGATCGAGGTTGATGCCCACCATGCAGTGGCTGAAGTGCGGGTGCCTTTCGATGGCCTCTTCGTGCATGACGGCCAGGTGCCTTCTTGGGTCGGCATCGAATACATGGCGCAAACCGTGGCTGCCTGGTCAGGCGCGCGAGGGCGCCGTGAAGACCAGCCGCCACGCTTCGGCTTCCTGCTCGGCAGCCGGCGCTTCGAAGTGCACTGCGACGGCTTTGCGTGTGGCGCGGTGCTGCGCATCGAAGCGGCCCATGAGTTCGTCAGCGATGCCGGCCTCGGCATGTTCGACTGCCGCATCCTGCAGGCGGACGAGGTGTTGGCCACCGCGCGGGTCACGGTGTTCGAGCCTGAAGATAGTGCCGGGTTTTTGATGAACAACTGAGCTAAGGCAGGGCTCGTCATCATCTGACCAGGCGTATTCATGGCGTCATGACCCATCGATCGGCGCTCCGCTGAAACCCTCCCATGTCACGCTCTGCAGAAAGACCCCGATGGAAAACCGATCAGAACGCCAAGCACCGCGCCAACCAGCGCATCCACCAGCGCACCCGCCGGAACGCCGACCGATGCAACGTTATCAAGGCGCCTGCCATTGCGGCGCTGTTCGCTTCGAGATCGAGACCGACTTTCCTGAGCTCACGCAATGTGACTGCTCGATCTGCCGGAAAAAAAATGCGCTGATGGTGAAGGTGCATCAAGACCAATTCAAACTGCTGGCTGGCGAAGCGTCGCTGACCGAATACCAGTTCCATACGTGCACTGCCCGCCATTTCTTCTGCAAGGTGTGCGGCATCTATCCCTTCCATCGCAAGCGCGTCACGCCGGACCATCTGGGCATCAATGTGTTCTGCCTCGAAGGTTTTGATCCGTCGGGCATCCCGGTGCGTCAAGCGGTGGGCGTGGCCATGACCTGAACCTGGCTCAGCCCATCCGGCGGACAATCTCGTTGTGTTCCGTGCGAGTGCCACCCAAGGCGCTGCTGCCTTGTTAGCCGCCTCCTTCCTGACTTCATTCCAAGCGCCATGACCGATCAACACGTGCTAGTCACCGGCTCCAGCCGCGGCATCGGCCGCGCCATCGCGCTTCGCCTCGCGCGCGCCGGCCACGATGTGGCGCTGCATTGCCGCAGTGGCATTGAGCAGGCGCAGGCGGTGGCCGAAGAGGTGCGCGCGCTGGGCCGGCAGGCCCGGGTGCTGGTGTTCGACGTGGCCGATCGTGCCGCTGCATCAGAAGCTCTGTTGGCCGATGTGCAGGCCCATGGCGCTTATTACGGCGTCGTCTGCAACGCAGGCATCGCGCGCGATAACGCGTTTCCGGCGATGAGCGGCGACGATTGGGATCAGGTCATCCACACCAACCTCGATGCGTTCTACAACGTGCTGAACCCCGTCGTGATGCCGATGGTGCAACGGCGCAAGCCGGGCCGCATCGTCACGCTGGCCTCGGTTTCGGGGCTGGTCGGCAACCGCGGGCAAACCAATTACAGCGCGGCGAAGGCCGGCATCATCGGTGCGAGCAAGGCGCTGGCGATCGAGTTGGCCAAGCGGCAGATCACCGTCAATTGCGTGGCGCCCGGCCTGATCGATACCGAGATGATCAGCGACGAAGTGCGCGATGCCGCGTTGCCCGGCATTCCGATGCGCCGCCTGGGCACACCCGATGAAGTCGCGGCGCTGGTGGCGTTTTTGATGTCGGCCGATGCGGGCTACATCACGCGCCAGGTGATCTCGGTCAACGGAGGTTTGGTCGGATGAGCGGCTCGTCGAAGCGGCGTGTGGTGGTCACCGGCATCGGTGCCTTGAGCCCGCTCGGCCACGACTGGCCGACGGTTTATGCGCAGCTGCGCAGCCTGCGCAATGTGGTGCAGGTGATGGCCGACTGGCAGGCGTATGACGGCCTGCATACGCAGCTGGGCGTGCCGGCGCAGGCCTTCGAATTGCCGGCGCATTACAACCGCAAGTCGATGCGCAGCATGGGCCGCGTCGCGCTGATGGGCACGCGGGCCAGCGAGCTGGCGTTGATCGATGCCGGCTTGCTCGGCTCGCCCTTGCTGCGCAGCGGTCAGGTGGGCGTGTCGTATGGCTCGTCGGCCGGCACGCCTGCGGCGATCGGTGACTTCGGCCGCATGATCCTCGGCAAGACCACCGAAGGCATCAACGCCAACACCTACATCAAGATGATGTCGCACACCGCGGCGGTCAACATCGGAGTGTTCTTCGGCCTGGCCGGCCGCGTGATCACGACCTCGAGCGCCTGCACCTCGGGCAGCCAGGGCATCGGCTATGCGTTCGAAGCGATCCAGTCCGGCAAGCAGCTGGCGATGTTGGCGGGTGGCGCTGAAGAACTCGATGCCACCGAAGCGGCGGTGTTCGACACGCTGTTCGCAACCAGCGTGAAAAACGATCAGCCCGCATTGACGCCTCGCCCCTTCGATACGGCTCGCGACGGCCTGGTGCTCGGCGAAGGCGCCTGCACGCTGGTGCTTGAGGAGCGGGAGCATGCGCTGGCACGTGGCGCGCGCATTCATGCCGAATTGATCGGCTACGGCACCAACAGCGATGGCACGCATGTGACGCAGCCGAACGCCGTGACGATGGCGCAGGCGATGCGCATCGCGCTGCGTGAGGCCGAGCTGCCGGCCGAGGCCATCGGCTACGTCAACGCCCATGGCACCGCGACCGGTCATGGCGACATCGCCGAATCGGCCGCCACGCATGCCGTCTTCGGTGAGCGCATGCCGATCAGCTCATTGAAGAGCTACATGGGGCACACGCTGGGCGCTTGCGGCGCGCTCGAGGCGTGGATGACGATCGAGATGATGCGCGAGGGCTGGTTCGCGCCAACCGTCAATCTCGACCAGGTCGATCCACGTTGCGCGCCGCTCGATTACCTCACCGGCGCGGGCCGCGATCTGCAGACCGACGTGGTCATGAGCAATAACTTTGCATTTGGTGGTATCAATACGTCCTTGGTTTTCAGAAGGCCTTGAACCGGGAGACCGCCATGAGCCATCGCCCTCCGGGCCGCAGCGGGGTTGCGCTTGCCATGCTGGCGATCGCGGGTGCGAGCCTTGTAGCCCTGGGAGCCTGCGCGACCCAGGTGGTGCCGCCGAAAGACGAGTTGAACCAACCGCCGAAGCTGCGCTTCAACGAGTATTCGAAGTTCGATCTGCGCTGGACCAACAAGGCCGAGGGCTGCAACCAGCAGCATGGCGCCAGCCAAATGATCGAAGCCCTCGACATTCAACTGCGGGCTCGGTTGGCCGGCACGCTGCGCACCTGGGAAAAGCCGGCCGCACGCGGCACGCTGGCGATCGAGCCGGTGTGCGCCGATGCCAAGTTGATCGGCACCGCGGCGCGCGTTTTCGCCGGGCCGTTTCCCGGCGCATCGGTGGCGGTGTTCAAGTTGCGCTTCACCGATGTGCAGACCGGCGAGCGTCTGGCCGAACCGGTGTTCTATCAGCGTGCCGCGGCGCTGAGCGGCACCTTTTCGCTTGGCGCGATGGACCGGCAAATGATCAAGCGGCTGGTGGAATTGATGAGCACCTACACCACGGTCAACTACGCAGAACTCGTTGGCGGCCCGAGCGGCGCAGAAGACTTGCTCAAGAAGTAGCGATCGCACGGGTCATGGCACTGACCTGGCCGCTCGGGATTTGGTCCTCAGGATGAACCCCACGGGAACAACCCAGGAGACTCGCATGAAGAAGGCTTTGGTTCTTTGCTTGTGGGCAGCGTGCCTGGCCGGCCCGGCCTCGGCGCGAAATGACACAGTGCACCTGTCGTTCCAGGATCTGCTGGTCAGCCCGGAGGTACAGGCCGGTCTTGATGGTTCGGTGCGCTTCTATCTGGCGGGCAGCAAAACGCCGGCCGTGCTGGAGAAGCGCAATGTCGGAATGACCAGCCAGGCCGTCAACGGCGTCAACAAGTCGCCCGAGCGGGGTTGCATGGCAGCCGCGCTGAAAGCCCTGCAGGCCTTGCAGGCCAAAGCCAAGGCGCTCGGCGCGAATGCGGTCATCGAGATCGTTAGTTACCACGACAAAGAGGAAAGCAAAAGCCCGATCGACTACGACTGCCAGGACAGCATGTGGCTGTCGCGGGTCAGCCTGAAAGGGGTTTATGCGAAGGTGGCGAAATGAAGCGCGGCTTGCCGGGATGGCGCACCTGCCGATGATGCCGCTTGGGAAAACTCTCCCTTGGTGCAATGTCGACCGGCTTCGATCAGCCGCGATGAATCGCCAAGCCGAGATTCTCGAACACCGCGGTGTCTCGCTTGCGTGAACCGGGCTCGACGATCAGGCCAGTCGCTTCCGTGCAAGGCGCGATCACGCAACTCGATGCGGTCTGAAGTTTCTCGGCACTGGCCAGAACCCAGGTCTCTGCGGCCTGCGCCATCAGCGCGCGCTTGATGTGGGCTTCTTCCAGGTCACCGGTCGTCAGGCCGATCTTGGGATGGATGCCGGTCACGCCCATGAAATAGAGATCGGCATGGATGCGCTGAATGCCTTCGAGTGCGCCCGCGCCCACCGCGACCACCGAGTGCTTGAACAAGCGCCCGCCGATCACTACCACCTCGACCCGGTGAGCAAGCAATTCGACGGCGATCGTCGGGCTGTGCGTGACCACGATGGCGTTCAGGTCCAGCGGCAGCGCGCGCGTCAGTTGCTGGCACGTGGTGCCGCCATCGATGAACACCACCTGGCCGGAGCGCACCATCGCAGCGGCTGTGCGTGCGATCGACTGCTTGGCTTCGGGTTGCATCTGGCTGCGCGCCGCAAAGTCGGCCACCGCCGGTGAAGCGGGAAGTGCTCCGCCATGTACACGCTGCAGCAGGCCTTCGGCAGCGAGCGTGCGCAGATCGCGGCGAATCGTGTCTTCCGACAGGCCCCATTCCCCACTCAGTGACTTGGCAACGATCTCGCCATCGTCTTGCAGACGCTTGAGGATTTGCTGTTTGCGTTGTTCGGTGAGCATGCTTGATGGTAATTGCGAATTGCACGAATATTCTTGAATTTGCATGAAGTTGCACGATATGATTTTGGCGCGCCAACTCTGAAAAATCGAAGGATTGCCATGTCAGACCGCGTCCGCATTGCCGAAGTGAAGGTGTTGTCAGACGACTGGTACGTGCTGAAGAAAACCACGTTTGACCTGCAGCGCTGCGACGGCAGCTGGCAACGCCAGAGTCGAGAAACCTATGACCGCGGCAATGGCGCGACCATCCTGCTGTACAACCGGGCGCGGCAAACAGTCGTGCTGACGCGCCAGTTCCGCTTCCCGGCTTATGTGAACGGCCAGCCCGATGGCCTGCTGATCGAGGCTTGCGCGGGCCTGCTCGATCAAGACGACCCCGCGATCTGCATCCGTCGTGAGACCGAAGAAGAAACCGGCTACCGCATTGCCGACGTGCACAAAGTGTTCGAGGCTTACATGAGCCCCGGTTCGGTGACCGAGCGCCTGTTCTTCTTCGTAGGCGCCTATGAGCCGCGCGACAAGGTCTCGCAAGGCGGCGGTGAAGCGCATGAAGGCGAAGACATCGAGGTGCTTGAGCCCACGCTGGACGAAGCGCTCGCGATGGTGGCGCGCGGCGAGATCCGCGATGGCAAGACCATCATGCTGCTGCAATACGCGAAGCTGTCAGGCGTGATGGACGCAGCAAACTGAGCCACCGAACCGGTGGTTCGTGCCGTGCACATCTTGTTCACGGCACGCTGCGGACGATCAGGCCACGCCCGCTTCCGACTTTTTCAATGTGAGCGAGTTCCCGTCGGCATGGACGTTCAGGCTCGCCGGGCTGCGCAAGTCTTCAGCCGACATCTTCGTGACGGCCACGCAGGCCTCGCGCGCATTGACGAAATCAGTGCCGTAAGTCTGTTCCAATTTCGCGTGCCCACCGTGGCTGTCGATGACCTGCTCGGCCACTTGCCCGATCTTGCTGAGCGTATGGAGGAGGTGAGACGCATCCTGCGTGATGCTCTCGTTGAAGTCGACGCCCTTCCCCAGGAGCTTGTCTTTCAAGTTTTCGATCAGAGACGGCAGGTAGTAGACGTAGGCCTTCTGCTGCGTATTGCCCAGGTTGTTCAACAGCTGATCAAAGGCCTTGCCCTCCTGCTTCTGCAATTGGGCCATCGCGCTGATCAGGGCCTTGCCGACCTCGGGCTTGCTGATGTGGGACCGCGACATCGCTGCGAACTTCGAAACCAGCGTGGCCGCTTGTGGCTTGCCAGGGAAAGCTGCTTTGATGGATTTCTGCAGGTCGTCGTTCAGTGGAGGCAGTACTTTGTTGTAGATTTACTGCGCGTTGGCATTGATGTCGGTTGCAGGCTTCCAATGCAATGAAGCCATCTCTGCGTGCAATATGTCGAAGACCCCAGATGCTTTGTTAATGACGGGTCCCGGTAGCAGAGAAAGAAAGGGGTTGGCTGCGCCCAACAAGTCGGTCAGTTCATGAATGGAGTAAGCCTTGAGGTTGGCTTGCAGGTTCTTGAATTCGCTGCCTGAGGCGTTCGCTGCCTGATGGAGCAACGGCTTGAGCTGCTCCGGGTGGCACTTGGCTTGATTGAGCTGCAGGCCATTGAGCTTCAGGCCCCACATGCCTTTCATGACGTCCATCAGTGGCTTGTGCTCGCCGCTGTTGATCTGGTGTTCTGCGAAGAATTGACGCGTGACCGAGTCGTGCTGGGTGTCTGTGCCTTGTTCAACCTCGTGTCCCATCACATGCATCGCCACATGCAGCTTTGCGTCATGGTCCAGTCGGCTGAATCGTTGAGCCGAGCAGGTTTTCAAGCCCATCTGGATTGAGCCAGATTTCAGGCTGTTCTCGACGACTTGGCCCATGTGCGTTGACTTCATCACGTCATGCATTGCCAGTACCGTCGGTCAGCGGCTCGAAGTCGGAGAGCTTGCCGCCTGATTCATTCTGGAAATGGGTGTTGACGGAGTCCAGGGCGGAGCGCATTTTGTGCTCCAGCGATTTCGGATCGTTCGGCCGGCCTTCGAAAATCTGGGCGCCCGACATCAGGGCTTTGAGCGCCACGAACGAACCGATGGTCTTCTGAAATTCAATGTTTGGCGCCAGTTCGCCTTTCGGGGTTCCTTCGAGGTGGCCTGCCGATCCATCCGGATTGGATAAATATCGCGCGACAACCGGCAGTTTCATGAACTCAGACAGCTGCTGCTCCAGCTGGACCTTGGCGTGGTCTGTGATTTGCGGGAACTTCGCGGTGAATTTATTGAGCACGGCCTGCGATAGCGCATTCATTGAAGGCGCCTCCTTGCTTGCAGTCGTTGCAAGTGTTTGAGATGCCGCCTTGTTCGCGGGCGCTGAACTCATCGATTTCGTTGCCGGCAGATTCGCTGAGCGCGCAACGTGTCCATCGGATTTCTGCGGTGCAGATGGGTTTGGCCCATCGCTTTGAACAAGGGGCAGCGCTCGCTGAAGGGCTGGCCGTGTCTCAGGAATCGTCGGCGACGTCGGTTGGAAGTCGGTTTGACGATAGGGGAGGGATGGCAGGCAGGGCGGCGTCCAAAGAGTTGCAAAGCGAAAGCAGTGGTTTGACCTCAATTTA
>CAHJWV010000733.1 GCA_903643055.1 Burkholderiales bacterium
GCGATCGGAACACTTCGTGTTCCGATCGCCCGCGGTCTTCACTTCAATGAGCAGGGCCGGCCTGCTGGGATCTTCGCCTGATCAAGGGTTCAGGATCAGATTTGTCGAGATGCGCTTGGCACCCGCCTTGTAGAGGTTGTCGGCATCGATCTGGGTCAGAAAGCCCTGGCGAACCAGATCGTCGGCGGCCCTGCTGAATCGGTCGATGTAGTCGGCCCGGCCGCGGTACAGGACATCCAGGCTCGGCCGGGTATCGGCCGGGCTCTTCGTCGCTGTGCTCACGGCAAACGGAATCATCATGCCGCCACCGTCGCAGGCTTCGCCTTCTGCATGGCCACGGCCGCGCATGTTCCAGCCGGCAAAGGTAGCGACCGGCGTCCTCATCTCCGGCATCTGGATGCCGGCGATCTCGTTGCCATTGACGCCCACCTGCGGCACCAGGATCTGGTACTGCCGGTTCAGGTCTGCAGAAGGAACGCCGCTGGAATAGTCGGTGACGTACAGCTGGTTGTGAATGTCGATGTAGATCGCCGACAGCATCACCAAGTTGGCTGCGTTGTCACTGGGCACGTTGATGTTGGCCAGCTTCGGGAAGTTGAAGATCGCGCCGTGTGTGGACACCAGCGTGCCGGCAGCCACCGTCGGGTACTGCGAAGCTGGGGGCGGCGTATTGAAGATGACCCAGTTTTCAAGCGACTGCAGCAATGCGCGTTCAACCGGGGTTTCCGTGACACGGCTGTCCGGGAACTGGCACTTGCTGCCGGCGGCGGGAACCACGGCCACGCCGGTGCGCACGCCATCGCCACCGCCATGCTGCGTGCCTGAGACCAGGTAATAGCGAACGTTGTCTGGCAGCGCGATGTCACGGCCCGCGCCATCGGTGACGTTCAGCGACGCGCGGCCGCCCCACCATTCGAACGAGCCGTCGAGCTGCATGATCTTCGGGCAGGTGTTCGAAGCCAGGCACTTCTTCAGCAGGCCGTCGGTGTTGCCGGTGAGCGGGTCGGTGATCACGCTGTAGCTGAACGGGAACTGGTCACCCGGCATCCAGTGATCTTCGTGCTGCTTCGACCAGCGGCCCATCTGCGAGAAGCGGCCATTGGTCCAGGTGCGGCGGCCCGCTGCAATGATCGGCATCAGGCCATCGAAGACTTTGGTGCCATTGGCGTTGTTGAAGCCTTGGTAAAGGAAGTCGCGCACGAAGCGGCCCGACTGCGAAATGCCATCGGCCAGCGCGACGTCGAAGTTGGTGGAAGGGTTGGCGGCGCAATTGACGCCCGAAGCACAGGCCGCGCCTTTCAGGTCGTTCAGCGGGTTGGCAAAGCCTTGCGCATCGGCGTTAGCAGTCTTCAGGAAGTCGACCAGATCGCGTACGGCGGCGAAGCCGATGCCATTGACGCGCGGCTTCGACCCGCGGTAGACGAAGGTGTAGATCGTCCCGGAGTCCGGGGTCACACGACCGCCACCCACACCGGGGACGATGCTGGGTGGTGTGAACTTGACAGCGTAGTTGCCATTGCCAGTAGAGACGTAGCTCCAGTTCGTCACTGGCACCGAGGGCGACGACGCGTAGTCTTGCTGGCCGCGGGCGTTGAGCCATGACTGGCGGGCCGTGAAGGTGACTTCCGACAGGTCGGTGAGAGAAGCTGGTGCGTAGGTCAGGCCGATCGTGCCGCCCGCGGTGTCGGGTACGTATTCCTCGCGCACGATGCCGGTGATCGTGCTGCCATCGCTGTTGGTCGCGAACGGGAACGAGGTGCCGAGACCGCCTGTGCCGCCTTGGCCGCTTTGCGAAATGCCGCCTTGCCAGCCGCTCCAGACGACGGTGTAGCCACGACGCAGGATCGATGGGAAGTTGGCGTCGGGTGCCGAACCGTTGTCCAGCGCGCCACCGCCGATGAAGGTGCCTTGGCCGGCTTTGCCGCCGCGATTGACCACGTCATAGAACAGCACTCGCCGCGCATCGGCAGCCCGCTTGGGGCGCAGGATCGCGACATCGGTGGTGTACGCCACAAAACCGCCAGCGTCGCGCGGTGCATTGTTCAGGTCGACGATGCCGGCGTTGTTGGCATGAGCCGGATCGAGCCGGCCATGCACGATGCCGCTGATCAACACGTAAGGCCCAGCCGCGCCGGCAGGTGTCGCGCCGTTGTAGGCATCGACGGTCGACACCACTTCGAAGCGATCGATGACGCCGGCAGGCTTGCTGCCGTTGCCCTGCAGGGCCGACAACTGGAGCGACGAGAGCGCGTTATCGAAGCCTACCGAGGTAAGGTTCGGCGTGCTGGCCTTGATCGTGACCGTGCGGCCGCCGTATTGGGAATTTTCGAACAAGGTGACTTGCGTGCCTGGGGGCAGCTGCACCGAGGACACCCGGTCATTCCAGGCGTTGCCAACCCAAGGGTTGCTGGTGTCGGTGCAGAACGAGGCACCGGTGTAGTTGGCGTTTTCGAAAAAGCAGGCAGAGCCGGCAGCGAAGGCCGGGCCTACACCGATGGCGGCGCAAACAAAGGCGATAGAACGAATGATCTGGGGCATGGTGGCGGTCGTCAGGGACTTGTCGGACAGGTGGCAGTTGAATGAAGTCAAAGGGACTGAAAAGCTTCGCCGATCAATGGCTCGGCCCGGCGCTGCTGCGGTTCATCTGCATCTCTTGGCGATTCGCGTAGCGGCACTCGGCGGCTTTTCAAGTCTTCAATGGGCACATCTTTCCTTGGTCTCAGAAGTTAAAAGGTCGTATGCGAACTTTTTAACGGTTCATCAACAGCGGGAATTATTGAGGTGCACGAATTTGGAGCCCTCAAGTTGGTGCGTAAGGTTTTGTGCCAAATGCTTTTATATGAAAGCAAATTTCGTGTTTTATGCGGGCTGGCTCGCGCTGGAAGAAGGGTGTTTCTCACTCTGAAATCGAGGTGAAAAACACCGCGAGATCACCCAGTCGAATCCACGCCGTTGGCGGCGTCGCAAAGGTGATTGCGGCAGCCCTTTCGAATCGAATTCGAGGGTAAATACCAACACAAGGGCGGCTGTGGAATTCGGCCACAGCCCGCCGGACGTTGCGCCCGGCCCGTTTCGGGCTTGTTTGCCGGCTTGGATGCAATTCGGCGGGCCTGATGAGCTTGCCGCAGGCTCTCGCCCACTCCGCACAACCGAGAAAGCGCACAAGCCGCTCGGCCAGCCAATCCGCTTGTTTTCGGCCAAGGTGTAGCCGCAATTCGGCACGGTATCGAATTCAATCCGCTCTGCCACCGGGCACACGCTCAGCGTGTGCCAGCGGATTCGTGCGTTCGCTGTTCAACACGGGCACCGGCATCGCCAGCTTCGCGTTGAGCACGGCGCGGCTGTCACGCGGGCCTGAACCCTCGTGAGAAGCCGCTTTCTTTCGATGGCGCCTGTCGTTGTTTCAGATGCCTGGCGCCTTGCGTGTGCCCGGGCGCGTGGCCGCGGTGGCCGCACGCCATGCCAGCGGTACGGCAATGAACGAGGCCACGAGGCCGAGCACGGCCGCCGCCGGCCAGCCGCTGAACTTCACGCAAGCGGCCATGGTGGGTGGGCCCAGCAGCGAGCCCGCGGCGCCGCATTGCGCGAGCAGGCCATTGGCTCGAACCATCTGACCGGGCTCACCTGCCAGCCGTGGCAACAAGGCAAAGGCCAGGCTGGCAAACATGCCGCCCAGCACATTCAGCAGCAAGGCCAGGCCAATCGCCACGGGTGCCACAGGCGAGGGCGTGAACACGCCGAACAGCAGCAGCGGAGGCATAGCAAGCGACAGCGCGATCGGCCAGCGCATGCCGCCGCCATGGCGCATCAGCCAGGCAGAGATCAGGCTGCCCCCGACAGCCGATATGGATGCCGCTGCGGTCCAGTGCCCCGCACTGGCTGGACTCAAGTCCAAGGTTTGCACAAGCAGGGTTGGCAGCAGGCCGATGACGCCGACTTCAAACAGCGTGAAGCCACCAAAGGCCAGTGCCAGAAACCATATCGCACGCGGTAGGCGGGACGGGGGCGGTGCCGAGGCCGGCTTGTCGCGTGCCGCAGGGGCGTTGCTTCCATGCGCGGCCGGCCGTACCTTGCCCAAGGGCCCACTCGACCGCCACAACACGCCCAACAACAACAGGCCCGCCAGGCCGCCGGCAATCATCGCGCCGCGCCAGCCGACGGCTGCTGCGGCGCTGGCGCTGCCTGCGGCGCCGAGCGCCAAGCCCACGGGCACGAAGGTGCTCCACAAGGTCATCGCCAGACCCTGGATGCGAGGCCCTGCCGCGGCGGCACGCTGGGCGATCAACACCGGTGCGGTAACGACCACCGCCACGTAACCCAAGGATTCGAACAGGCGCCAGCCAATCAACCCGCCGATGCCCTGCGAGGCCGAAGCCCCCAAGCCCGCCAGCGCGAGGAATGCCACGCCACCCAACAGGCTGCGCCGCAGGCCAATGCGGTGGGCCACCATGCCCGCCACGGCACCGAGCGTGGCGCCGCCCACTTCAATCAGCGAGATCGCGATGGCCACCGTCGGCAGGCTCAGGTCGAGTGAGTGGGCAACCAAGGGCGCAAGGGCCGACAGCTTGCCGAGCTGCGCCGCGGCGAGCAGGCCGCAAAGGTACAGCAGCGTCACCTTTCGCCAGGGTGATGTCGTGGCTTTGGATCTGAATGCCGGTGACACCGGTGCCTCAGCGACCGGCGAAGACGGTGACGCTCCGATGCCGCTCATGGCTGGCCTCCCGCACTAAGGACAGCGTCAACATCGCCTGCAGCATGTTGACGCCACTTCAGCCACTTCGCATTCACAGCGGCGATGAGCGGGCACTCGGCCGGTCGCTGCGCACCTGGCGTGCGCTGCGCCGCATCAAGCAGCTGCATGCGGCGCAGCTGCTCGGCGTGTCGCAGGCGACGGTGTCGCGCTGGGCGAACGGACAGACGGCGCCCGCACTGGACGAAGCCGAGCGTCTGCGCTGCCTGATGGCCGCGCGGCTCGACAGCGATGCTGACCGCGTACTGGCGCGGCTGGTGCGCCAGTCGGCCTTGCCGGTGCATTTGATCTGCGATCTGACGCACCGGCTGCTGGCTGCATCGCCCGCGCGAGAGGCGCAATTCAAGGTGCCGTCGACCCCATTGATAGGCACGTCGCTGTGGCGTTATGCCAGCGATGACATCGCCGCTGCCGAGGCCCGGCTGGCCGATCAGGGCTGGTATGGGCCGACGCCGCCAGCCATCGAATTTCACACTGGCACGCGCGACAGCGCGGATCTGGTGATTCATGCCTGCCAGATGCGCTGGGAGCGCTTCCAGCTGTCGGACGGCAGCTTCGTGCGGCGGGTCGAAAGCCTGCAGTCGGCGGGAAGTGTTCAAAAACATGGGAATCTCGGGTAAAGGCAGAAGGCGTGACGCCAAAAGCAGTGATGCTAGTCACCTTGATGGCAGAAAAAGGGGATGAGGTGACGCCGGGGCGGGCGGTGAATCCTGGGGCTCACCGAGCGCGTGCCGCTTCGAGTGCATCGGCCAGGTCGCCCAGCGAATGGCATTGCCGATAACGCGGGTGCGTGGTGGGAGCCTGCGCGGCCTCATGCGCCCAGACCAGCGGATAAGGAATCAGC
>CAHJWV010000734.1 GCA_903643055.1 Burkholderiales bacterium
TTCATCTGGACAAAGAGCGCTGCCGACATCCTGCAGAAGGTCATTCGCGCCAATTCGCGCTTAAGTTCTAAACAGAACGAAACACCACATTAGCGGTAAAAGCGTTTCGCGCGATACCGTCTCAAAGGCTCGAGCGGTATCGCCATACAAGCCATCCACCAGCATCAGCTCGCCTGATGCCTGGGCTTGGCTTTGCCACAGCTCGATGGCCCCGCCCAGCGCATGCGGATCACCGCAGAAAAAGACCAGCACGGCAGTCAGTGAACTGCCTACGAACACCGGCATCGCAACGCCGCAATGCAGACCTGCTGCGTGGGCTTCAGCGGTACGGCGGAAATAGCTCCCGTTGAATTCTTTCAGCAGCAAGGGGCGGCCTTCATCCCAGGCACGACCCGGCAAGCCTTCGCCACGGCCGAAGCACATGTCTTTGCTGATGCGGCCAAAGCGCGCGGCCTCACCGAACCCCGCCGAATTCAAGCAGGCTACCATCGGCGCCGGGCACCCAGACTTCGACGGCTCGGATGAAAGTATTCAAGGCAGTTCCCTCTTGAAAGTTATGGTCCAGCGTCAGCCAGCGAATTCACGGCCAGGCCTTGGCCAAGCTTTCATCGGCGATGCCGCGCGTCGCGAAGTTTCATTTTTTGATGGCCGCGGCCGGCTTGCGGTTTGGCAGCACTGTATTGTTCGAACGCGGTGGCGTGCTTACCTCTGGTGGGCGCGAATTGCCCTGCAGCAAGCCTGGTGTCGAAATGCATTGCAGGCTCTTGGGCGCCAATGCATACGTGCTCGTGCCCGCCATGTTCTGCTCCAGAGCTGCACGCAGGATTTCCGTCTTGGCGTTTTCGCAAGCGAAGCCTGAACTGAACGAAGCGATCAGATAAGGATTCATACCGTAGGCAGTGACCATGAAAGCGAAGAGCGATACCACGTTGATCTCCTTGTTGAGCGGCCCGGGCGCTGTCCCGCCCGAACGCTGTTTCAGGTTCACACCTTAACGGACTGCATCGGCTTTCGCGATAAACCAGGCCGACAGGCAGAAAGCGAACGTGTCAGCGCGAGATCGCCTTCATGCTGCACCTCTGCGTTCGGCAGATCAATCTTTCAGCCGGATGGCAATTTCGGTTTGCCACTGCTGCGGATCCGCGACCTCCATCGGGTCGGTCGGTTACCAATCGACATAAGCACCCCAGGTCTTGTCCGCCGACAAATCCAAGGGTACGGCTTGCTGCCCGCACCAATCGAGAAAACGCTGTCTCGGCCGGAATGTCCTCGTAGGGGCCGGTGTACAGCGCGGTCACATAGCGCCCTGCCGGCAAGGTTTCGGCAATCACCCGTCCATCGGTTTGCGCAGCAAGCGTTGCCACCGGCCAACCCACATCGATGGTCTCTTTGTCTCGCATGCATAAATAGCGAAACAACGGCGGCCCGACATGGGCCACGCCACGCGCCTTCATCCAGGCGGCAACTTTTCCAATCAAAGGAGGCAAGCACGCGAAATGTCTTGCATCGACACTTCAATGCGGATGGCCACATCAGGCTGTTCACGTCGTTGATCCAATCCATATGGGCTCATGGCATTCCTTCCATGGCATCCCTTTCCAGAGCGTTGAGGGTGCTGAGCTTCAGAAGCCTGGCTTGCGTCGGCAACGTGCGGCCTGCAGGTCAACGGACCGAATGGTTCAGGCACAGCAGCATCGCCGTGGTTCGGCGATGCTCGCCGAAGCCGCTGCCTCGTGCAAGATCCTGTCGGTGTGATCTTCTCTTCACGTTCCATGACCGCATCTGTTCCTCACTCACGGGGTCGCGCCACCTCGACTGACCTCCTGCCTGACCGCAGTCAATACCCGTCAGCGATACCCATCACCATCACGCGGGAACGCAGGCCTGGACCGATCATCAAAAGATCGCGCCCAGGGTCGGCAAGGCACCCCCTGATGTGCACCGCGCTGTTCTTGGGCATGAGCGCCGGGAGCAGCTTCGCCCAAGACAATGAATCGCCGGAGCGTGATCGTCAGATCGATGCCTTGGTGGCACGGATGACGGCCGAAGAAAAGGCCGGCCAGCTCAGCCTGTATGCGCCTTCCAATGCACTGATCGCCAATCCGCTGGCGCATTTGCAAACCGCAGCCGAACAACGGGCTGACGTGCGGGCAGGCCGCATCACCGGCTTCTTCAACGGTGCCGGCCTGGCATCCAAACGCGAGTTGCAAACCCTGGCGGTGAAGGAGTCGAGGCTGGGCATTCCGCTGTTGTTCGGTGCCGACGTCATCCACGGCTTTCGCACGGTGTTTCCGGTGCCGCTGGCCGAAGCTGCCAGCTGGGAGCCGGCGCTTGCGCAGCGCACGGCGCGGGCTGCAGCCGTCGAGGCCACGGCCGATGGTTTCCGCTGGAACTTCGCACCGATGGTTGACATCGCCCGTGATGCGCGCTGGGGGCGTGGTGTGGAAGGTGCCGGTGAAGACGTGCTGCTCGGCCGGTTGTTCGCTGCGGCGCGCGTGCGCGGCTTTCAGACCGATGACCTGTCGCGCAGCGATGCGATGCTTGCCACGCCGAAGCACTTCGCGGCCTATGGCGCGGCCGAAGGCGGGCTCGACTACAACACTGTCGACATCTCCGAACGCACGCTGCGCGAGGTCTATCTGCCGCCGTTCAACGCTGCCTTTGATGCCGGCGCCATGAGCGTGATGGCCTCGTTCAACGAGATCGCCGGCATTCCATCGACCGAGAACGCGGCCTTGCTGGGTGGCGTGCTTCGTGGCGAATGGGGCTTTCGGGGCATCACGGTGTCTGACTACACCGGCGATGAAGAACTGATCGCCCACGGCACGGCACGCAATGCACGCGACGCTGCCAAGCGCGCCTTTCTGGCTGGCACCGACGTCAGCATGCAAAGCGGGCTCTACATGGCGCACCTGCCCGCATTGGTGGCTTCCGGAGAAGTGCCGATGGCTCGGCTCGATGACGCAGTGCGGCGCGTGCTGCAGGTGAAATGGAAGTTAGGTTTGTTTTCCGATCCATTCCGTGGCTTGGGTGCACCGGGCCTGAGCGACTCGCTTCCTGACTCGGCTTGGCCTGCACATCAAGCGCTGGCCCGCGACGCCGCGCGCCGCTCGATCGTGTTGCTGAAGAACGAGCACAACGCACTGCCGCTGTCACGCAATCACCAGCGCATCGCACTGATCGGACCCTTTGGCTCCCGCGGTGGCGCGAGCGTGCATGGCCCCTGGACGCTCTTCGCCGCCGAAGGTTCGGGCGTAAGCCTTGCGCAGGGTCTGCGCGCTGCGATGGCTGACTCAGCGGCGCTGTCGGTGGTTGCAGGCTCCGGCGTGAACGAAGCCTTGCCAGGAGGCATCGCGCAAGCGATGTCCGCCGCACGCGGAGCCGACGTGGTGCTGCTGGCCTTGGGCGAGAGCGAGCAGATGTCGGGCGAGGCACGCTCGCGCGTCAGCCTGGAGATCCCGCCCGCCCAGCAGGCGTTGGCCGAAGCGGTGTCGGCGACGGTATCGGGCAGTGGCAAGCCAGTCATCGTGCTGCTGCGCAATGGCCGTGCATTGGCATTGCAAGGCGCGGTACGTGACGCACAGGCCGTGCTCGTGACCTGGTTCCTTGGCAGCGAAGCGGGCCACGCGATCGCCGATGTGCTGTTCGGTGACTACAACCCTTCGGGCCGCTTGCCGGTGAGCTTTCCGAGGGCCACCGGTCAGGCGCCGTATTACTACGCCCATAAGCCCACCGGCCGGCCGCTGGATGCCGCACAGCCTTGGGTCGACTACAAGGCCCGCTATTCGGAAATGCCGAATGAAGCGCTTTATCCGTTCGGTCACGGGCTGGGTTATGCCGCCATCCGCTATGGCCGACCTGAACTCAGCACGGAGCGTTTGCCCTGGAACGATCGGCTGCGCGTTCGGGCTCGCATCATCAACACCGGCACGCGTGCCGCGGAGGAAGTGGTGCAGCTGTACGTGCGTGATCGCAGCGCAAGCGTAACGCGGCCGATACGCGAACTGAATTCATTCCAGAAACTGCATCTGGCCGCAGGAGCCTGCGTTCAGGTGGAATTCAGCGTGGGCCGCGGCGATCTCTCGTTCATCGGCCCAGCGCTGTTGCCCATCACCGAGCCGGGTGAGTTCGATCTTTGGGTTGGCCCATCGGCCACCGAGGGTGAGCGACGTTCATTCGAGTTGCTGGCACCTTGAAACGAGCCGCTTCAGCTGCTATCGCCGATGACGTTCAGGCTTCGCGGCGGCTCAACGAGAGCCGCTGCCAGCCGCCCAGTGTCATCACGGTAAATACCAATGCAATGCAAGCGCAGACCGCGATGCCTGCCACCATTGGCCGCGCCGTGCCATCAACAAACTGACCGGTGACCGCCATCACCACGGCACCAGTCAACAGTTGCAAAGTGCCCATCAAGGCTGCGGCCGTGCCGGCGATTGCGCCATGGTCGTCGAGTGCCAGCACCGAGGTCGTCGGTACCACCAGGCCCAAAAAGCCGTAGCCGACGAACAGCATCGCAGCCATCACCCAAAGGTTATCGACACCGGACAAATTCACTGCCAGCAGCGCAACCATCGACGCCGTGAAACCTGCCACCGCGATCTTCACGACGCGCTTCAGGCCAAAGCGCGTGCTCAACTGTCCCGTGAGTTGCGAGACGCCGATGTACGACACCGCGTTGATCGAGAACGCCATGCTGTACATGCGAGCGCTCAGGCCATAGTGGCTGATCAGCACGAATGACGAGTTGGCGAGATAAATAAAGAAGGCAGAGATGCCGAACCCGCCAATCAGTGTCAGGCCCAGGAAGTGGCGATCACGCATCAGCAGCAAATAGCCGGCGAATGCACTGCGAACGCTGCTTTCCGCGCGCTGGGCCACCGGCCGCGTTTCAGGCAGCGCCGTGGCCAGCATGCCCAGGCCGATCAGGCCAGCCACCGTGACGGCCCAGAAGATGCCGCGCCAACCGCCGAAATCAATCACCAGGCTGCCTACCAGGGGCGCAAGGATTGGCGACACACTGAACACCAGCATCAGCAGCGCCATCAGCCGCGCCGCCTCATTACCGGTGTGTAGATCTCGAACGATCGCGCGAGGCACCACCATCGCTGCACCGCCACCCACGCCCTGGATGAAGCGAAAGACGATCAACATTTCGATGCCCGGCGACAAGGCGCAACCGATGCTGCCGACAACGAACAGTGCGATGCCGAAATACAAAGGAACTTTGCGGCCGAACATGTCGGACGCCGGGCCATAGACGATCTGGCTGACCGCGACGGCGAAGAAGAACGACATCAGGCTCATCTGCACCTGCCTCACGTCAGCATGCAAGCTTTGACCGATGGCTGGCAATGCCGGCAAATACATGTCGATCGCGAACGGGCCGATCGCCGATAGCAGACCCAGCACGAGGGCCATGCGCAGGAAGTTGGATTTCATGGAGCGTAATTCGGAATGGGAACCCGCATCATCGCGTATCCCCGCTTCTGACCTGTTGCTGTGGGCTATCGCGCCATCATTCCCTTATCAACGCCGCAACACCCCGTGGCACGCCATTGGCTGAATCACCGTCCCTTCGTACCGACGTCAATCCCAGACGGCACCGTGAGCTTCGCCTGAGACCGTGATTGAACTTAAAAAAGCAGGCTGTAGTGATATCCGCTGAGATGCAATCGCTTGGGCGCCGAACTCCCTTCGCCAAGGATTTCCTCGTTGCGAAGTGTGGTGGTCGGCAGGACTCTGCTCAAGCGAACACCGAAGGCTTCTGCGGCCAACGGTATGTAGTTGTCCGCCACCTCGTGGCGCCATAAGTTGCCGTCTGCGGGAACCACATCCCTTCGCATCTGCTGGAGGAGAGGCCGATCTTCAGGATGCACAGGCAGCGCTGGCGGACGCACAGGCAAGGCCGGAGGGCGCAAAGGTAAAGCTGGGGGATGACCGCTTCGAAGAAATGGCTGCGCAGTGGTGGGCATGGCATGAGGATTGGCATTGCGAGGCGCCAAATTGGCCCTCCCTTGCGGCGAAGTCGAAGGATCAGGTCTCGCGCCGCCTTGAGCCCTCGGGTTGGTGGCCAAGCCGTACGGATAAGGGTTCTGGGTCGGTAACCCATTCGCCGGGAAGGGGCGCGAAGAACGGCCCCATGCGTCATTCGAAGGAAATCGGCCCGATCGCTCATCGGTAAACTGCGCCGCGCGTTGAATCTCGTTCGCAACAGCGGCAACAGTGAACTTGAACAACGACTTGATCCTCTCACGACCTCCAACGCCTCGGCGGCGGCAGGGCGTAGCTTGAATCCTTCTGAAGTGAAATCGGGTCCGCCATGAGAACGCATGTGGATATTTGCGAAGCCAAGCGTGGGCCTCAGGCCAACAAAGCTCGGACCATGCGATTCAGCAAGTGGTCCAGCGCCAGATCGAGGCTGTCGCAACGCCCGCTGTGCACCACCGAGGTCTGGACACCGGAGCTCCGTGGCGCGACCAGCCAATCGAAACGCTCTCGGGGCGACAGATGGCGCAAGGGCCCGGCCGCGGGCCCACCGAGACAGATCGAAGGGAAGGTGCTGAGCGCCGCGCGGATCGCAGGCAGGTCGACCGCGGAATCAAGCGCCAGCAAACGAGCTTCATCGAGTTCGATGCCGGCCTTCAGATAGCCTGCGCTCTTGCAAGACAGCACGACGCCGGCATTGATGAACTCGCCGCGCTCGACCCGTGGGACGACGCGCACGATCGCGTAGTCATACGTGTGCAGCGTGGGCACGAAGGGCTTCCTCTAGAAATGCACGGGGCGCCTGCAGGCGGCAAACAAAGTAGTCGACATAAGCGCGCCGTTGAGCGGCAGGGCCGGAGAACAGTGGCGTGTCGACCAACCAACCGTCCGGAACCATCGCCACGATCTCGGCAATGCGCTCGGGCGTGAGCGTGGTGCTCAATTGCGCATCGGCTTCGCGCAGCTGGCTCGCAAACGGCAGTAGCACGTGGTCCTTGATCAGCGCGAACGGGCTTTGCGCACGCGCCATGAAGTCGTCCCAACTGTGGTGAAAATAAAGCGCGGCGCCATGGTCGATCAGCCACAGCCCGCGGTGCCACTGCAGCATGTTGGCATTGCGCGGCGTGCGGTCGAGGTTGGTGACGAACGCATCGAACCAGACGATGCGCGAAGCCAGCGTGGCGTCGGGCTGGTCGGCCAGTGGATCGAAAGTGATGGAGCCCGGCAGATAGTCGAGTGCGAGATTCAGGCCGCCACTCGCGCGGATCAACTCTTGGATCTCCGGGTCGGGCTCAGTGCGTGCGAGTTCGATGTCGAGATCGATGAACACGATCTCCGGCACCGGCAAGCCCGCTGCCCGAGCGATCTCGCCCGCCACCAACTCGGCAATCAGTGCCTTCGGCCCCTGCCCTGCGCCGCGGAACTTGAGCACGTAGAGCCCGTCGTCATCGGCCTCGATGATCGCGGGCAGCGAGCCGCCTTCACGCAGCGGCGTGACATAGCGGGTGGCGTGGAGAGTTCGCATCGGCATGGCTCGCGGATTCTCCGCCATGCCACGCGGTTCAGGCGCCGCGCCTAGACTGTCGCTCCCACGCAGAGCCCGCCATGCCACGTACATCGCCTTCACACCCATCATCCGCCTCGTCGTCGACGGCTACATCGCCTGCAAGCTCGCAGACCCCAGAGCATTGGGAGGCCCATGGCGGTGAGGCCGGCGTAGCACAGTTGAGCATTCCACCCGACGCTGAGCGCGACCGCAGCTTCGAGGTGTTTTGCAGCTTGAGCGTGGTACGTAGCGACGGCGATGACGCGTGGCACGAGATGCGCGTGCTGGTGAATGGCACCCAGGAATGGCTGCGCCGCGAGGCGACGCACGAAGGTTGCCGAGACTCGCTCGATTACCGCTTTCGCCGCCATGTGTCACTGGGTGAGCCACTGCGCGTGACTGCCAGCAGCGAAGTGCACCGCGCTCGGCGCGTGGAGTTGAGCATCACCGCCGACGAAGACTTGGGTTGATTTGGGCAGAGGCAGGCTGCAGCACCTCAAACAAAAAAATATATCGTAAGATGTATTTTTAGATATAAATCAACAGTCCAAGGAGCACATCATGCATTCCTTTTTTGAACGTTTTCAAGCACTCGGGCACCGGCATCATCATCGCCATGCAGGGCATCACCACCACCGCGGCTTCCAGGGCTTTGGCTTCGACCAGGCACCTGGTTTTCCCGGCGATCCGGGGCGTCATGGTGGCGGCTTGGGCCCGGGGCGGAAGCTCGGCTCGGCCGATCTGCAATTGCTGATCCTCGCGCTGCTTGCGCAGAAGCCACAGCACGGCTACGAAATCATCAAAGCGCTCGGTGAACGCTCGAACGGCTACTACAGCCCGAGCCCTGGCATGGTCTATCCGGCGCTCACTTATCTCGACGAGATCGGCCACGCCACCGTGAGCGCTGAAGGCACGAAGAAGCTCTACTGCATCACCCCCGACGGACAGGCACATCTAGATGAAAACCGCCAGGCCGCCGACACCTTGTTACAGCAGCTGGCCTGGATCGGCCAGAAGATGAATGACATGCGTCGGGCCTTCTCTGGCGACGCTTCGGCCGAGAGCGCCGCCATTAATGCCAGCTCCACCGAAGCGGGCTTCGGCCGACGTGGCGGCCACGGCCGGCGAGGGCGAGTTTCGTTCAGTGCCAAGGTGGAACCGGCTTATCGCGCGCTGACAAGCGCCTTGCTGGATCGTCCTGCTAACACTGAGCTGGAGCAGCAGCGAATTGCTGCCATCCTGGAGCGGGCCACCGCCGAAATCCGCGCTGGCAACGGCGAACCCGAATGAGCAGTGAGCACTAGTCTTACTGTGTCAAAAGCGAAGCCTAGCGTTTACGCGCAGGCAGCACGGACATCGGGGTAGCGTTTTGAGCAAG
>CAHJWV010000735.1 GCA_903643055.1 Burkholderiales bacterium
GTTGGGCTGGCCGTTCAGACACAAGACGTCGAAAGAGCCGGTGAACGCGGCAGCGTGATGACGCCGGGCCTGTGACATGAATGTGAATTGAGGCGACCTGAACTGGCCACCGCAGGGCTTTCTCGGTGAACCCCCCCGGCGGCTAGGCTTCACCGCGCCGCACCGTCAGCTACGGCGAAGGTTCAGGGCGCTGCCAGCCCGCCAACGCAAACGCCAGGGGCATCGAGCGCTTCCAACCACATTCGCTCAAGAGCATTGGAAGACGGCGTCCAGCCGCTTGCATTCGCCACGCGGGCCGAGGTAAATGCCGGGCCGCGCGGTCAATTCATAGCGCGCGCCCATTTCGTCCCAGCAGGAGTTGTTGGTGCAGCGCGCGATGCGGATGCGCAGCAGCCGGGCCTGCGCTTCTTCCTGGCGCCGCAGCACTTCATCGAGCTGGCGGGCCTTGGCGATGCGATCGCCCTCGATCGGGTCAGCGGCGCTGTGCATGGCTTCGGCGCGCTCACGTTCGGCCCGCCCGCCGGCGTTGTTGTTTTGGGCCTCGCGCGCATCTTTGCTGACCTGCCAATCCTTCGCGGTGTAGCGCCCTTGGCCCTTCTGGCATTGCCGCGCGCGCCGCATCTCATCGTTCAGGAAATTGCGCTGCGCGTCACCGATCGATGACGAACTGGCTTGCGTTTCGATGTTGCGAATCTCCAGGTCCGACGGGCAGACATTGCCTTGCTCGGTAACCACCGGTGGCGCGAGCAGCGCCGGGTCGACCGGCTTGACCGGCTGCGCTTGCAGGCTGTTGCTCTCCAGCGTGCGCGAGTCGACCAGCTTGCCGGTGGTCGGGCAGGGCGTGTCGGACAGCATCACGCGGCCATTGGCTTCGCACTTCCAGATGCTGGCCGCAGACACCTGCGTGCCGATGATTACGGTGCAACCCCAAACCAGCAGCTTGATCAGCTTCATGTCGGCCTCTTTCCGGCTCGGTTGAAAATCAATGGACACCGAGCTTAACGCTGTTGGCGCGCCGCCCTCGGGCCCGGCGGGCCGTACCAATTCAGCACCCGGGGGCTTCAGCCGGCACAGCCTTCACACCAGCGGCGCCAGCAGCCCGGCCAGATCATCGGCACTGAACTTAAGCGCGTCCCCGGCATCCTCACCCAGCACGCCTTCGGCCAGCGCCGCCTTGCGTGCCTGCAACTCGAGGATTCGTTCTTCGATGCTGCCGGCCACGATCAGCTTGTAGACGAACACCGGCTTGTCCTGGCCGATGCGGTGCGCACGGTCGGTGGCCTGCTGCTCGACCGCCGGGTTCCACCACGGGTCGACGTGGATCACTGTGTCAGCCGCTGTCAGGTTCAGCCCCACGCCGCCGGCCTTCAGGCTGACCAGCAACAGCGGCGCCGCATGGCTTTGAAACGCCCGCACCACCGCGCCGCGCTGTGAAGGCGGCGTCTGCCCGGTCAACGACAGCCAGCTCAGCTGCAAGGCCGGCAGCTCGGCTTCGATCAAGCCCAGCATCTCGGTGAACTGAGAAAACACCAGCACGCGCCGGCCTTCGGCCACCAGGCTCGGCAGCAGATCGCGCAGCAGCTCGATCTTGGCGCGCTCCATCGTTTTCGGTGTCTTCTCGCCCTTCAGCAGATGCGGATCGCAGCAAACCTGGCGCAGCTTCAACAAGGCATCGAGGATGCTGATCAACGCGCCGTTGAAGCCATTGCGCTGCAGCACGCGCCGCACCTGCTCATCGGCCGCCACACGCACGCTCTCGTACAGGTCGCGCTGGCGGCCTTGCAACTGCACCCGCTGGATGACCTCGGTGCGCGGTGGCAACTCGCGCGCCACATCGTCCTTGCGGCGGCGCAGGATGAACGGCCGCAGCCGCTGCTTCAGCAACTGCGCGCGCAATGTTTCGCCGTTCTCTTCGATCGGCTTGCGCCAGTGCCGCGCGAAGCTGCGCGCGTCGCCCAGAAAGCCGGGCATCAAGAAATCGAACTGCGCCCACAGCTCGCCGAGGTGGTTTTCCAGCGGCGTGCCAGTCAGGCACAAGCGGTGCTGCGCGCGCAGGCGGCGCAAGGCCATCGCGCTGCGGCCACTCGGGTTCTTCACCGTCTGCGCCTCATCCAGGATCAGCAGATGAAAGTCTTGCGCTTCGAGCGCGCCGATGTCACGCCAGAGCAGCGGGTAGGTCGTCAGCACCACATCGAACTCCGCCATGCGGGCAAAGTCTCGTGCGCGCTGCGGCCCTTGCAAGGCCAGCAGGCGCAAGCCCGGCGCCATGCGCTGCACCTCGGTCTGCCAATTGAAGACCAGCGAACTCGGCAACACGATCAGCGCCGGCCGGTCCAGCCGCCCCGCAGCCTTCTCGGTCAGCAGATGGGCCAGCGCCTGCGCCGTCTTGCCCAGGCCCATGTCGTCGGCCAGCACGCCGCCCAGATGCTGCGCGCGCAGGTACTGCAACCACGCGAGCCCCTGCAGCTGATAAGGCCGCAGCGTGATGCCCAGGCCGGCCGGCGCGGCCACGGCCGGGGGTTCGCCGGCGGCACGCAGGCGCTGCGTTAGCCGATCAAGGCCGGCATCACCCTGCAGCTGCCATTGGCCGTGTTCACCGGCGCGCGCAGCCTGGGTGTCGAGCAGGCCTTGCTGCAGCAGATCGAGCCGATGCGCATCCCACGGCGAGAGCTTCAGCGGGCCTGCGCGCCGCAGCGGGTCGGTCAGCAGATCCACCATCGCACCGACGATCGCCTTCAAGGGCGCGGCCGGCGCCTCGATGCGCTTGCCGCCCGGCGCGCGCAGCAAGATCACCGTGCTGTCGTCGATCAACGCCATCTCGGCCGCATGCAGCCAGCGGTGGTCGCGCCGCAGCAGATCGGCCAGCAAAGGCGCGAGATCGAGCAACTGTCCATCGACCTCCACACCCAGGCTCAGCAACCACGAGCCTTCGCGCGCCGGCAGGCCCAACGCGGTGATGCCGGCCGCGCGGCCCGCCAATGGCGCGACCAGTTCCTTGCCCAGCACCTCGCCGGTGTCGGGGCTGACGTGAAGCCGCCACGCCTGCACCGGCACGCTTTCATGCGCAAAGCCGGGCTTCACGACGATCGACCAGCCCTGCGCTTGCAGGCGCGGCACCTGCTCGGCCCAGAAGTCGCCGAAGAAGTCTTCCTGTACCAATGACCACAGCGGGCCGCGCAGGTCCGCCTGCGGCCCATCACGCCACTGCAGCTTGTTCGATGGCAACGGGTGCAGGCCGAGCGACCACACCGCGTCGATGGCATCGGCTTCGGCCGCCCGATCGCGGCGCAGCCACAGCTTGCGCCCGTGCTCATCGTGAACCCATTGCGCGGCAGGCGTGCGGCTGTTGAGCACCGTGGTCGGCGCGGGGGTCTGCCAGCTCAAGCCGGCTTCGGTGACGTAGACCCAGCTGATCTGCGCGATCGTCACTTGCGGCCCGCGCGGGCCGAATGGGCCGGTGGGCTTCATGCCCAGCAAGCCATCGCCACGCGTCAGCGTCTGCAAGCTCAGCCGCGGCTGGAATCGATCCGCCGACGCTTCTGCATCCTCTGAATGAGCGGCATCGGCATGCGCCACATCCTGATCGGCCAGGGTTTTCTCGGCGCGTTCGAGCTGCGCTGCGCTGGCGCCCATCGCGCCTTCATCGGCTGGCGCATCTGCGCGCAGCATCGCCATCACCCGCGCTGCATCGGCTTGCGACAACTCCGGCAAGGCCGCCAGGCTGCGCGCATCGGCGTGGCGGCGCAAGGCATCGAGCCAGGCCTGGATGGCTGCCTCACGGGGCGAAGCTTGCGGGCTCGCACTCATTGCGCTCGGTGGCGCAAGCCCGGCAAGCGAGAGGCGGCAGACAAAATGGATCGGTGCATCGAAGAGATTGTGGTCTGAACGAAGTGCAGCGCAGGCGCAGGTACTCGCCCACGCATCGCCATCCAGCCCGGCCCCTAAACTGCCGTTCGTTGAATCAAGCCCTGCCCTGCTGCGCTTGCGCTGCGTCTCTTTTTTAGTCTCCTTGTTAAATTCCTGCGCGCCTGAATTCCATGAACATTGCTCTTCGCATTCTTTCGATCCGATCCGCCGAAGAAGGCAAAGGCGGCTGGGTCACGCTGGGCGTCATTGCCGCGGTGCTCGCGCTGGCGGTCGTACTGAACCCTTCGCCGGAGAAGCACCGCGAAAGCATCAAAGAGTCGATGTCGCGCAGCAAGCCGCTGGCTGCGATGTTGGGCGTTGGCAAGCTGACCGCCTTCGCAAGTGGCTATCACTCGGTGGGCGTCGGCTCATACACCGAGCTGAACCATCAGCTGGTTTCGGTCGGTGCCCTGGGCGTGGTACTGGTCGTTCAGTAAACGCAAGCCGGCACAGCGCAGCGGCGAGCCGCGCATCACATCACATCACAAGGCCAGCGCGGTGGTGTTTTTGACCTCTTCCATCACCGCATAGGTGTGGGTCTCGCGTACGCCGGGCAAGGTCCAGATCACCGCCCCCACCAGCTCGCGGTAAGCCGCCATGTCGGCCACGCGCGTCTTGATGAGGTAGTCAAAGCCGCCGGCCACCATGTGGCACTCCATGATTTCCGGGCGCACCTGCACCGCCGCACGGAAGGCGTTGAACACATCGGGCGTGGTGCGGTCGAGCACGACCTGGATGAACACCATCAACCCCGCGCCCAGCTTGTTCGGGTTCAGCTTCGCTTCATAGCCGAGGATGTAGCCGTCGCGTGTCAGGCGCTTCACGCGCTCCAGCACCGCCGTCGGCGACAGGTGAATCGCCTCGGCCAGCTTCAGGTTCGAAATGCGGCCGTCGGCCTGGAGCACGCGCAGGATCTTGGCGTCGATCTTGTCGAGCTTTTGCGGGCTGGCTTCTTCAGCGGTGTCTTTCATGGGGCTCGGCGAGGCGTGAAGCGCCAGGCGGTCGGGGCAGGGTCAGGCCCGCGATTGTGCAGTCGTGCGGTCGTGCAGCCGTGCGGTGCCGGCGACCCATCAAGGCCCAGGCCAAGGCAATACCCGGTCGGCGCGCTTCCGCGTGGCGGCGATCAAGCGCGCATTCGGCGTATCGGTCTGCGCGACCCAATCGCGCGCCTGCTGCAAGCTGCGGCCAAAGCGCACATGGCGCTGCAGCAGCCACTCGGTACGCAGCGCCTCATCAACGTCGACATACCAGACCTCATCGAGCTGCGCCCTGACCTGAGCCCAAGCGCCTTGTTCAAGCAGCAGATAGTTGCCTTCGGTGACGATCAACGGTGTCGCTCCGTGCACTGGAATCGCACCCGCAATCGGCTCTTCGATTTCACGGCGAAACGCAGGCGCATAGATCACTTCATCGCTGTCGGCCCGCTGGTGGCGAATGCGCTGCAGCAAGGCCACATAACCGGCGCTGTCGAAGGTGTCATGCGCCCCTTTGCGCTGCGCGCGACCCAGGCGCTCCAGCTCGGCTTGCGCGAGATGAAAGCCGTCCATCGGCACGATCTGCGTCTGCGCAGGCAACACATCGGCGATCGCCTGCGCCACCGTCGACTTGCCGGCACCGGGTGGGCCGACCAAGCCAAGCAGGCGCCGCTGCCCCGGTGCAAACCAGGCCTGCAGGCGAGTTTTAATCTCGGTGCTGAAGTTCATGTGCGTGACTGTGTCACACGGCCGGCATTTCACCGCATGGTGCCAGCGGCTTGATTGGCATGGTGTCGATCGAAAACACATGCGCATGACAATGCCGATCACGACGCGGCTTGCCCAAGCAGCTCAAGGCATCGATGACTGCCCACCTGAGAGCGTGAGGGACGACTCAGCGTTTATCTGCAAGACGCGTCAACATCGACCGGAACCCGTTCGGAAGAAAGGATGTGGCGAGGTTGATACCGGCGTTGAACCGGGCCCATTTGCTCTCTGTGCTGTTGAGCAAGGTGTTCGCCCAGGTGGACCTTTTCTCGGTGCGGCTCGCAGGCTTCGCCAGAGCGTTCCCATTCAAACTTCCTGGCCGCAGGCTCGCGGCGGGGCGGCCCTTAACGGACGCAGGCAGGGTCGGCCCATTCGAGAAAGCGTCAGGGCCGGCCCGTGGCCTCGAAGGCCCGATTGGCGGCGCATCGCTTCGCTGATCAAGAGAGGTCGGACCCATTGAGGCGGGGTTGGCCACCGCTTGATGAGATATGCCAAGCGGTGGCAATCCAAATGACTGCGGTTCAGGCTGCATCTGCATCTGCATCTGCATGGGCCCGGCCGTCTCATGCGCACTTGCGTACGTTGAGGAAGAAGGCGTGTTGTGCCCCGACGCCGTGTAGGCCGGCGGAGAGCCTGCGCTGGTTGATGCGTTGGCTTGGCCTGGCGGCGCGCTCATTGTGTTGACGGGACTGCGCAAGGCCTGCTGCCATTGCTCAGGCCTTGCTTCGATCAGCGTGGAATTCGGCCTCGGCTGATTCCACTCGGGTCGCTCCCACACCCTGCCATTCTTCTGATTTGCCGCGGACACGCCGGGCGTGGGCTGCCAATTCGCTGGAGATGGCAAATCACTGGCGTGGTGCGCCTCCGAGGTATCAACGGTGAAACAGGCTCGGGGTGCGCATTGAAGTCAAAGGGGCTAGCAGCCTGACTGCGCGGGCTCATCGGCGAGACTGGCCCGGTGTTTTGTCCAGCGATCTGGGTTGCGAGCCTGAGACGAGGCAAGTCAACCCTCGGTGGACGAGACAACACCGGGGAAGCTGAATCGGTACGCGCTGAAGGGCCGCCCTGAACACCAAGACTTTTCTCCCGGACCGATGGGTGGGTTGCCCCCACAACCTGACTCGGCTTGGCGGCAGGGATCGGCGCCGTCATTGCTACAAAGTCGTTAAAGGAGGGGATCTGACGGCTGTTGACGGATGACATGACTTGCTCCCAAGGAGGTTTGCAAACCTCGTCGCATCGTCATGCATAAGCCGGCCTCATGTCGACCTGCATGCGAAGCCTCTTCATTTCACGCGAAAAGTTTGCATCTGTCCCAGCCAGCCCTTTTCAACAAGCGGGGACGGAAAAACCATCGGCCATCGCAGCGGCCCTTTGGTAATGAGGCCAAAGGGCAGGCCATGCACGGCCAATGGCCGCTTGATAAGGTTTATCTCCTGTCATTTGTCTTGCCCGAGCCTGCGAGCAGGATAAGAAAGCTTCGCCGACGCCACAGAAGCCTTTTGACTGTTGTAGCCAAAAATTCTTTGCTTCGGACTCGCTTTTATACTTAACGCGACACTACGTTCTTTCCAGCCAATGTGTCGAAATTCGACTTGGCGTTGGTAATACTCAGATTGCCGGCATCCATTATTTCGTTGAACGATGCCAAGTTGCCGCCGACGTACGCCCTCGGCGACAAGCCCCTCTTGCTTGGATGATTGCGGCGATGCTGGAGATATGCATTGATGTCCATGTGCTCGTTGGGCCTCTCGGCACGAGCGTCCCCGATGTCGAGGCTACTAATATCAAGTTTCATCGGCTTTTTGTTCGGGCCGTACGTGCCGACCATCGACATGTGGTGATTGCGGGTATCGGGCTTACTGCCGAACAGGGATCTGGCAATGGAACTTATCAACGCGCGGCCCTTAAACTTGAACCCCGATAACGATTGGGGTTGCGGTCGTGTCGTTGAGCCTTGCGCCGATATGGAGGGCCGCTGCGGGGTGCTTGTCCGGGCCGGTGTCGGCCGCTCGGGCGGCTTCGGCCGAGACGTTGGCTGCTTCCGTTCTAGCGGGACAGGGTTCGTCAAGCGGTGATTGGAAATGGAGGGCCCCTGGACTGAACTTGCTCTCGGCTCGGGAATGGGCTCGGGCTTGTATTCAGTTGGTTTGGGAGGCAATTCTGGCGGAGATGTCGACTGATTGATCTGGCTACTTTGAACTGATTCCTGCCGCAACAGAGGATTGAGTGGTTTGTAAATCCCTTGCGGCATCTGACTCATTTCAGGCATCTGTTCACGCTCCAGAGATGTCAATGCCTGGCCGCCGGGAGCATTTCCAAACGGCCTGG
>CAHJWV010000736.1 GCA_903643055.1 Burkholderiales bacterium
ACCTCGAAAAGTTTGGTGGACACCATCGTTCATACGCGTGCGGCCAATTCAAGACGGGATGACCAGCCGCTTACACTGCGTATTGCGCCATTGGAAATAACCCTCGCTCTTGTTTTATGCCGCAACGTCCCCTCGTGTCTGCTTCTGCCCCTCTTGCCGCCGTGGTGTGGCACTTCGCTAAGATTTCCAGTTCACCTCGAAACGGTTGGCCCCTGCCATGAGCAAAGCATTCACGAAGGAATCCGATGGCGATGATGACGACGACGATCTCGCCGCACCGGCACTGCCGCAGGGCACGAAGAACTACGTGACGCCAGAGGGTTATCAACGCCTGCGCGAAGAGCTGTTGACGCTGCTGGATGAGGAGCGGCCGAAGATCGTCGAGATCGTTTCATGGGCCGCCAAAAATGGCGACCGCTCCGAAAACGGCGACTACCTCTATGGCAAGAAGCGCTTGCGCGAGATCGATCGGCGCATCCGCTTTCTGACCAAGCGGCTGGACATCGCCGAAGTCGCCGATCCATCCGCCCATCACGGCAGCGATCAGGTCTTTTTCGGTGCCACCGTCACCTATGACAACGGACGAGGTGAAGAGCGCACGATCACGATCAAGGGCGTCGATGAAGTCGACAACCTGAAAGGCGAGGTCAGCTGGGTGGCGCCGATCGCCAGAGCGCTCTTGAAGGCGCATGTGGGCGACGAGGTCTCGCTGATGACGCCAGGAGGCGTGGAGCGCATCGAGGTGGTCGAGGTGAGTTATCCGGCGCCGCGCCGCGAGTGACCGAATGGACTTGAGCTAAGGAAGACGCATTGGCCGATGTGGATCGGCGCATGCATTCCACGTTGCTTGCGTCCGTGGCGCGGTACCTGAAGGCTAAGGCTTGACCCGAACCACCCGCAGCACCGCCGGTGCGCGGCGCAGCGTACGCATCACGTCGGCCAGATGCAGCCGGTCACGCACGCTCAGCAGCAAGCGCAGCTCGATGGTGTCGGCGGCGGGCTCTTCGTCCATGTCGATGTGGGTGATGTCGGCCTCGGCCGCGCTCACGGCGGCCGCGACCTGCGCCAGCACGCCCTTGCCGTTCTTCAGTAGCAGCGTGACGCCGGTTTCGAACGGACGCGTCGGCTCCTCGGCCCAGTCAACGGTGATCCAGCGTTCGCTGTCGCGCTCGAACAGCCGCTTGCCGACGCCGCAATCCACAGTGTGCACCAGCAAGCCTTCACCGCGGCCGAGGTAGCCCACGATGGCGTCGCCAGGGATCGGTCGGCAGCAGGTGGCCATTTGCACCGAGGCGCCTTCGCCGCCATCGATCACCACCAAGCCTTGGACCGGTGTGGCGTCGTCAGAGGCGTAGCGGCCCATCGTCAAGGTCAGTGCATCGGGCTTGGCGCCGTGGTCGAGCATCAGCTGCGCGAGCCGCTTGGCGACGATGATCGCGATCTTGCGGCCCAGGCCAATGTCGGTCAGCAGATCAGCGCGGTGGCGGTTGCCGCTCCAGCGGGTGAGCTGTTGCCACTGCGCCAGTGCGGCGGTGTCGCCCGAGTCGCTGTTCGGCAGGTTCAGGCCTTCGGCGCGCAGCGCCTGGGCGAGCAGCTTCTCGCCGAGCTGCTGCGACTCTTCCTGCTCCATGTTCTTCAGGTAGTGGCGGATCTTTGAGCGCGCACGGCCGGTGCGCACAAAGTTCAGCCAGCCAGGGTTCGGCCGTGCGCCCGGGGCGGTGACGACTTCCACCACATCGCCGCTGCGCAACTCGGTGCGCAGCGCCACCGGATCGCCGTTGACCTTGGCTGCCACGCAATGGTCGCCGACGTCCGAGTGAATCGCATAAGCGAAGTCGACCGGCGTGGCACCGCGCGGCAGCGCCATGATCTTGGACTTTGGGGTGAACACATAGACCGCATCGGGGAACAGATCGATCTTGACGTGCTCGAGGAATTCGTTGGCGTCACGCGTCTCGTCCTGGATGTCGACCAGCGACTGCAGCCACAGCGCACCTAAGCGTTGCGCATCTTGCGGTTGGCTTGCGCCGCCGCTTTTGTACATCCAGTGCGCAGCAATGCCCTTCTCGGCCACGGCGTGCATCTGTTCGGTACGGATCTGGAATTCGACTGCGGTGCCCAGCGGGCTGACCAGCGTGGTGTGCAGCGACTGGTAGCCGTTGGCCTTGGGGATCGCGATGTAGTCTTTGAAACGGCCGGGCAGCGGCTTGTAGAGCTGGTGCAGTACGCCGAGTGCGAGGTAGCAGTCTGACAGCGTGGCGGTGACGATGCGAAAGCCGAAGATGTCGCTGACCTGCGCGAAGCTCAGGTGCTTCTCGCGCATCTTGGTGTAGATCGAATACAGCGTCTTTTCGCGGCCGTAGACCTGCACCTTCTGGCGCGTCGTGCCAAAGGCTTTCTCGACGTCGTGCTGAATGCGCTCGACGATGTCGCGCCGATAACCCCGTGCACGCTGCACTGCCTTCGACAAGGCCGCATGCCGCCAATGGCGCAAGTGCTGGAAGGACAGCTCCTGCAGTTCGCGGTAAGTTTGGTTCAGGCCGAGCCGGTGGGCGATGGGCGCATAGATGTCGAGTGTTTCGCGAGCGATCCGCACGCGCTTGGCCGGGGCCATCGCTTCCATCGTGCGCATGTTGTGCACGCGGTCGGCGAGTTTGATCAGGATCACGCGCACGTCGCGGGCCATCGCCAACAGCATCTTGCGGAACGACTCGGCCTGCGACTCTTCCTTGGTCGAGAACTGCAGCTTGTCGAGCTTGGTCAGGCCATCGACCAGATCGGCGGTGGCGGTGCCGAAGCGTTCGATCAGTTCGACTTTGGTGACGCCGCAGTCCTCCATCGCGTCGTGCATCAGCGCAGCCATGATGGCCTGCGCATCGAGTTTCCATTCGGCGCACAAGCCGGCCACCGCAATCGGGTGCGTGATGTAGGGTTCGCCGCTCGCTCGGAACTGGCCCAGGTGAGCCTCATCGGCGAAGCGGTAAGCCTCGCGCACGCGCTTGATGTCGGCGGTCGAGAGGTAATCGAGGCGATGCATCAGCGCTGCGAATGAAGCTGCCGCAGCGTCGGTGGTGGCCGCAGGGATCGCAGGCGCACGCGCAAGGCGACCGACGCCCGTTGCAGCGTCGCGAATCCAGGTGGTGATGGGGCCGGCCATGCTCCGAATTTATCCCGGAAAGGCCCAAGCCCGTGCGGGCTGCTCCAAAAGCAAACGGCCCGCATGGGGCCGTTGCAACAGGTCAGCCCGCAAGCCGCGGGTTGAATGCATCGTCAATCAGAGCGGAACCTTGCGCAGCATCTCGATGCCGACTTCGCCTGCAGCGATTTCGCGCAAGGCCGTTACGCCCGGCTTATTCTTTGTTTCGATCTTCGGCGCGTGCCCTTGGCTCAGCATGCGAGCGCGGTAGGTGGCTGCGAGCACCAACTGGAAGCGGTTCGGAATCTTGACAAGACAATCTTCGACGGTAATGCGGGCCATGGTGTTGCTCCGAAAAGTTCAGCTGAGATTGAGTGCGGCAAAGACAGCGGATTTGCTTCTTTGGAGTGCAGCGTATTTGAGGCGCTGAGAATGAACGATCGCTTTGAGGTCAAACAGCGCCGTTTCAAACAGGGCGTTGATTATAACGAAGTCGAAATGTCTGGCCTGGGCGACTTCGATTCGCGCGTTGGACAAACGTTGTGCGATCACTGCGGGGGCGTCTTCGCCGCGGCGGTTCAAGCGTTGCGCGAGTTCGTCCCAGCTGGGCGGCAGGATGAAGATCAGGATCGCAGTCGGGAAGATCTTCTTGATCTGCAAGGCGCCTTGCCAATCGATCTCGAGCACCACGTCTTCACCGGTGGCAATGCGCTGCTCGGCCGCGGCACGCGAGGTGCCGTACAGGTTGCCATGCACTTCGGCCCATTCGAAGAAATCGCCCGCATCAATCTTGTGCTGGAAGGCGGCCGGTGAAATGAAATGATATTCGCGCCCGTCCTGTTCTTGCCCGCGCGGTGGGCGAGTGGTGTGGGACACCGAGACGACGAGGTGGGAATCCAGTTCGAGCAGCGATTTGACGAGGCTCGATTTGCCGGCGCCGCTGGGGGCGGCAACGACGAAGAGATTGCCGGGATAGTCGGACATGGCAGTCGGTCGATCGGGGGAGGAGCCGTGAAGCGTAGCAGACGCGTGGCTAACACTCACATCCGATGGCGGTCGGCCGTGGAATAGGTCACGACTTGACGGCCGGGCGCTGGCTTACGGGCTGGAGCCGAAGCGGCCCTCGGCCTGGCGGCGGAATTCGGTCGGCGTCATGCCTTTGATCTCGAGAAATCGCCGGTTGAAATTGGCGACGTTGTTGAAGCCAACGTCGTAGCAGATGTTGGTGACGTAGCGATCCGAACTCATCAACAACTGGCAGGCGCGGTTGATGCGCAGGCGATTGACGAAGTCCGTGAAAGTGTTGCCGGTGGCGCGGCGAAAGAAGCGCGAGAAGCGGCTTTCGCTCATGCCGAGCTGGGCGGCCAGCCCCGAGGCCGAGACCGGCTGCGACACGTTGTTGGCGATCTGGCTGACGACGGCGTTGATCTGCGCGAGCGAAGTGTCGTCTTCAGAGCTTTGCAGCAACACGTTCGACAGCAACCGATAGTCGGTGCATGTCGACAGATCGCTCATCAGCTCCATGAATTCCGACAGCCGCCGCAGGCCCTGGGTTTGCCGGATGCGGCCGATGCGCAGCCGGGCCGATTCGCTGAGGCCGAAAAATTCAATGCCATGGCGTGCACGATCGAGCATAGGCAGCACTTCGGCCAGCTCGGGCAGGATGACCGCGGCCTCGCGCAGTGGCGTATCGGAGAACTGCAGCACCATGTCGCGCAGCGGCACCGTGGCGCCGGCCGTATCGCTGGAGATCCAGTTGTGGGGCAGGCGCGGGCCGGTGAGCACGAGGTGGCCGGGTTCGAAGTGGCCGATGTAGTCGCCGACGAACACCTTGCCGTGGGTTTCGACGATCAGGTGCAGTTCGTATTCGTCGTGGTAATGCCAGCGCACCAGCGGGTTTGGAACGCCATGCTCCAGGCATCGGATGAAGCCGAAGCTGCCGGCGGGCTCATAGCCCAGGCTCGGGTCGCGGACAAAGTCGTGTTCGAGTTCGGGGCTTCGGGCGTGACTGCTGCCCATGACGAGTTCCTTGTTGGCGGATCGGTCGGAATAGGGCTTCAGGACATCACGCTGCCACCGTCGACATTCAGCGTCTGGGCGGTCACGTAAGCGGATTCGTCGCTTGCAAGAAAGATGGCGGCGCCAGCGATGTCATCGGGCTGGCCCATGCGGCCCAGCGGCACGGCCTCGCCGACCGCCTTCTTCTTTTCGCCCAAGGCCCGTTGCTCGTACTTGGCGAAAAGGGCGTCGACATGAGCCCACATCGGGGTGTCGACCACGCCCGGCGCAATGCCGTTGACGCGGATTTGGTAAGGGGCCATCGCGAGCGCGGCCGATTGGGTGTAGCTGATGACGGCGGCCTTGCTTGCGCAGTAGTGCGAAACGAGGGCTTCACCCCGCCGCCCCGCTTGGGATGCCAGGTTGATGACGCTTCCCTGGGTGCCGGTCGCCACCATGTGCTTCAGCACCGTCTGCATCACGAAGAACATGCCTTTAACATTGACGTCGAAGATGCGGTCGTACATGCCTTCATCGGACTCCAGCAACGGCGCCATGTCGAACACGGCTGCGTTGTTGAACAGCGTGGTGATCGGGCCGAAGCGACGGATGGCGGACGATGTCAACACAGCCATCGAGGCGGTGTCGGTGACATCGGCCGAAAGGTATTGAACCTGGTCTGCGTGCTGCTCCAGCAAATCGGCAAAAGCAGCGGGCGGCACGACCGGCAGATCGGTGATGCTGCAGTTCGCTCCTTCTCGAAGGTAGGCTCTTGCCACGGCCAGGCCGATGCCACCGGCCGCACCGGTGAGCAAAGCGTGTTTGCCAGCCAGACGCAGACTGCGGGTCATGAGGAGCGGCCCGGCCAGGTGGCAATGAACTGAGCCACCTCATCGCTGGCCTTGTGGACGGCATCGCGCAAGATGGCGTTGCCGGCCAGTGGTCCCCACAGGACGATGTCATCGCAGAACGCCTTCACCGGATCGGCGCTGTCGCAGATCGCATGGGCAACGGCTGGGTCCATGCCCTGATCCTGGTAGGCATAGGGCAGTTCGCCGCGATGCCAGCGTTGCAGGAAGGCAAGAAAGAGCGCAGGCAGGCGGGCGACGCTGGCGATCGACTCGCCGCGCGCCAGTCGCTCGCGGATGGTCGGCGCGACGAAGCCGGGAATCTTCGAGAAGCCATCGGCCGCGACGCGCTGGTTGGTGTCGCGGATCGCGGGGTTGCTGAAGCGGTCGAGCACGGTGTCGCGATAAGCCGGTAGATCGACTGGGCTCGGCTTGTCTGGCCTGTGCAGGCAGGGAATCACATCGTCGGTGACATAGTCATAGGCCAGTTGACGGATCGTCGCGTCGTGGGTGCCTTCGTGGATGAACTGAAGGCCCACCAGCGTGCCGGCCCAGGCAATGCAGCTGTGGGTTGCATTGAGCAGGCGGATCTTGGCTTCTTCATACGGCTGCACCGATGGCACCATCTGCACACCGACCGATTCCCAGTCGGGCCGGCCGTTGCAGAAGTTGTCTTCGATCACCCATTGAATGAATGATTCGGCGGTGATCGCGGCCGGGTCATCGATGCCGGTGGCCGCCTTAATGCGCTCACGCAATTCGGCCGGAGCACGTGGCGTGATGCGGTCGACCATCGCGTTAGGGCAGGTCGTCAGCTGGCTGATCCAGGTGTGCAATGCGGTGTCGCCGATCAGCGCGGCAAACTGCAGCAGGCCACCGCGGAAGCGGTCGCCGTTGTGGCGCAGGTTGTCGCAGTTCAGCAAAGTCACCGCGCCCGCGCCGTTTTGGCTGCGCGCGCGGAGGATGGCCGTCAATGCGCCATAGATGGTGCTGCCGGGCTTGCCTTCGCATGCGGCGGCGATGTCATTGGCGAGATCCGGATAGTTGGGATCGAGCTGATTTTTGGCATCGAGGTAGTAGCCGGCTTCGGTCACGGTGAACGAAATGATGCGGGTGCGGTCATCCGCGCCGAGCTTGATCAGCCCTGCCAGATCGGGTGAGTAAGGAACGACCTGACGGATCGATTCGATGCGCTCGTAACGGCGCTCGCCAGCGGGCGAGATCGTCTCCAGCGTGTAGGCGCCACCCTGGGCGGCTAACGCCGACAGGGTCTCGGCCATGTCGGGCCGCGTGTTGCCCGCGGCGATCGACCACGACGCAGCCGCATCGCCACCGCGTTCGATCACGCGCTGCATGTAGACGGCTTGGTGGGCGCGATGGAAGGCGCCCAGGCCAAGGTGAAGCATCACGAAGCCGCTGGAAGGGTGTGCCGTAGTCATAAGGACACTCACTGCGGGTTGGCCATGATCTGGCCTTGGCGGTTGAAGAGGTGGAAGGAGGCCGGTGCGATGTCCAGGCTGACGGGATCTCCGGGGCGGAGTGCTGTGCGTTCAGCCTGCCGGGAAATGATCTGTACGCCGGGTTCGTTGTTGGCGGCCGTGTTGGCGTAGATGAGGGTGTCGGCACCGAGCGATTCGATCAGCTCTACCTGCGCGTTCAAGGCACCCAAGCCGGCTTGCTTGATGCGAACGTTTTCCGGGCGGACGCCGATGAAGCCGTCGTGGCTGGGCGCTGCACCGACGGCGCTGGCCAGCGTGGGCAGTGCAGCGGTATCGACGATGTTCATCTGCGGCGTGCCGATGAACTGCGCGACGAAGCGATTTGCAGGGCGGTCATAGAGGTCCAGCGGTGAGCCGACCTGCTCGATCGCGCCGTCACGCAGCACAACCACGCGATCGGCCATCGTCATCGCCTCGACCTGATCGTGGGTCACGTAGATCGTCGTCGCTCCCAGCTCCCGGTGCAGCTTAGCGATCTCGACGCGGGTCTGGCCGCGCAAGGCGGCATCAAGGTTCGACAAGGGCTCATCAAACAGAAACACCTTCGGTGCACGCACGATGGCGCGGCCGATGGCGACGCGTTGACGCTGGCCGCCCGACAGCTCTTTTGGCGTGCGGTCCAGGTATTTGCCGAGGTTCAGGATGTCAGCGGCGCGCTTCACCTTTTCATTGATTGTCGGCTTGGGCACATTGGCCAGCCGCAGCGCAAACGACATGTTGTCGGCCACGCTCATGTGCGGGTAAAGCGCATACGACTGGAACACCATCGCGAGGTCACGCTTGGACGAAGGCAGGTGCGTGATGTCTCGTCCATCGAGCGTCATGCTGCCGCCATCGATGTGTTCGAGCCCGGCGATCAAGCGCAGCAGCGTGGATTTGCCGCAGCCCGATGGGCCGACGAACACCACGAATTCGCCCTTTTCGATCGCGAGGTCGATGCCCTGAATGGCACGCACGGGGCCGAAGAACTTCTCGACCCGATTGAGTTGCAGAAAGGCCATGGGTGATCTCCGTTTTCTCTTTTACTTCACGGCGCCGAAGGTCAGGCCTTGCACCAGTTGCTTTTGACTGAACCAGCCGAACACCACGATCGGCGCAATGGCCATCAACGATGCGGCTGACAACTTGGCCCAGAACAAGCCTTCCGGGCTGGAATAGGACGCGATCAGCGTGGCCAGCGTGCCGGCTTGCGCTGCACTGAGGTTCAATGACCAGAAGGCCTCGTTCCATGACAGCACCAGGCACAGCAGGCCGGTAGAAGCAATGCCACCCATGCCGAGCGGCAGGATCACATGGCGAAACTCGCTCCAGACGGTCGCGCCGTCCATGCGCGCGGCTTCAAGAATGTCAGGCGGAATGTCCTTGAAGTACGAATACAGCATCCAGACCATGATCGGCAGGTTGGACAGCGTGAAGACGATCGTCAGGCTGCTCAATGAATCCAGCATGCCGCTGGTCTGCGCGATCACATAGACCGGTACCAGTGCGCCAACTGCCGGCATCATCTTGGTGGACAGCATCCACATCAGCATGTCGCGTGTGCGCTTGGTGCGGAAGAACGTCATCGAATACGCGGCTGGTGCGGCGATCAGCAGACCCAGCAGCGTGGACGCCACGCTTGTGATCACCGAGTTCTTCGCGTACAGCAAATAGTCGCTGCGAACCTGCACCTCGCGGAAGTTGTCCAGCGTGGGCGAGAAGAACAGTTCTGGCGGCACGGCAATCGCCTGCAGTTCGGTCTTGAACGCCGTCATGAAGAGCCAGATCAGCGGGAAGACCAGCAGCAGCGTGATCAGCCAAGCGGCGATGGTGCGAATGACCAGGGCGATGCCGTTCATGCGCATGCTCCGGCCTGATGATCGAGATGAATCAGAAGATGTCTCATGGCGATGTGCTTATTTGTCGAGGTTCTTGCCGATCATGCGGATCAGGAATGCGGCAGCGATGTTGGCCAAGACGACGGCAAACAACGCGCCGGCCGAAGCCACGCCGACATCGAAATTCATCAATGCCTGCTTGAAGATCAAGAAGGCGACGTTGGTGCTTTCGTTGCCTGGGCCGCCACCGGTGGTGGTAAAGATTTCGGCGAAGACGCTCATCAGAAAGATCATCTCGATCATGATGACCACGGCAATCGAACGCCCGAGGTGCGGCAGGTAGAGGAACCAGAACTGCTGCAGTGCATTGGCGCCATCCATGCGCGCAGCTTCCAGCTGTTCACGATTCATCGACTGCAGCGAGGTGATGAAAATCAGGCAGGCAAAGGGCAGCCATTGCCAAGACACCATCACGATCACCGAGAACAGCGGCAGGTCGGTCAGCCAGTCAATCGGCGTAGCGCCAAAGAACTGCCAGATCTGGGCGAGCACGCCATAGATGGGATTCATCATCATGTGCTTCCACAGCAGCGCATTGGCGGTGGGCATCACGAAGAACGGTGAAATCAGCAGCACACGGACAATCCCGCGGCCGGGAAACGGATCGTTGACCAGCAGTGCGAGCAACACGCCAAACACGATCGTGATGGCGATCACCGAGCCTAGCAAGGTCAGGGTGTTGAGCACCGAGGGGCCGAAGTCTGGATCGGTGATGAAGTAGCTGAAGTTGGCCAGGCCGACGAATTCCTTCGGGCCTGGCTGCATCAGGTTGTAGTGGACGACGGAGAAATACAGCGTCATCGCCAGCGGCACGATCATCCACAGGAACAGCGAGATGACCGCAGGCGCCAGCAGCACGCGGGGAACGAGTCTGTTCATGGTGTGCCGAGGTAAAGGAGAGATGCGCCTCGCAAGAAGGCGTGTGTCGATGCGGTGAGCACAATGGAACGATGCTTGTAGCGCGGTCGATGGCAGCCAGACGGATGGCAGGCGTGATCACGATGACCACGCCGCGCCCTGACATGCGGCCGCCGACCCTGCTACTTACTTGTAGTAGCCACCCTTGCGCATTTCGCGGTCGGCTGCCGTTTGGCCGGTGGCCAGTGCCTGATCGACGGTGACCTTGCCGGCAATGGCTGCGCTCAACTGTTGTCCGACTGCAATGCCAATTGCCTGAAATTCAGGAATCGCAGCGAATTGCACACCGACGTAAGGGCTCTTCGGCAAGGTGCTGTCGTTCGCGTTGGTGTTGTCAATGGCCTTCTTCTCGGCTTCGGCAAACTTCGCGGCCTTTTGGAATTCAGGCGTTGCGTAGGTGGACTTGCGCGTGCCGGTCGGGACCGACGCCCAGCCCTTTTCCTTTGCGACCAGCTGGATGTAGTCCTTGGATGTCGCCCACGCGATGAACTTCTGCGCTTCAGCGGTGTGCTTAGAGCCGGCTGGCACGGCCAGAGCCCAGGCCCACAGCCAATTGGCGCCCTTGCTCGTGACAGCCGTTGGGGCTTGTGCGAAGGCGACCTTGTCGGCCACCTTGCTTTGCTTCGGATCGGTGATGAACGAAGCCGCAATCGTTGCATCCACCCACATGCCGCATTTGCCGGCGTTGTACAGCGCCAGGATCTCGTTGAAGCTGTTGGCCGACGACCCCGGTGGGCCGTATTTCTTCAGCAGATCAACATAGAAATTGGCCGCATCTTTCCAGGGTTTGGTGTCGAGTTGCGGTTTCCAGGACATGTCAAACCACTGGCCGCCAAATGCGTTGACCATCGTCGAGAAGAAAGCGATGTTGTCGCCCCAGCCCGGCTTGCCACGCAAGCAGATGCCATATACACCCGCCTTCGGGTCATGGATCTTGGCGGCAATGTCGCGCACCTGTTCCCAGGTCGGATACGACGGCATCGTCGCTCCCGCTTTTTGAACCAGGTCGGAGCGATACATCAGCATCGAACTTTC
>CAHJWV010000737.1 GCA_903643055.1 Burkholderiales bacterium
CTTGCGTTGCAGCCACCAGGCCAGGCCGACCGCAGCAGCCGACGACAGCAGCCCGAGCAGGCCCAGCACGATGCTGCGCAGGCGCGAATGCTCGGCCGCCTCGTCCATCGACCGGTTCGATGCCGAATCCATTTTCGCGACGATGCCGCCCAGCGCTGAAGCCAGGCCGTTGTAGGTGGCATCGGCACTTTGCATCGCGGCGATGCCGGTGTTGGGATCGACGGTGGACATGTCGATTGCCGTGTCGGTCTGGGTTGCGTATTTGTCGATCAGGACTTCAACGGCTTTGACGGCGTCCGTCAATTCAGCGCCTCCAGCCGCTTCGTCGGTCATTCCGGAGAGCGTGCGCCGAAGGCCGCTCAGCTGAGTGGTTAGTGAGTTGCGAAAAGCCTTGACCTTGGCATCGTCGAGTGAGGCAACCAAGGCCACGGTCCGGTAGACGCTCGCGTGCACCTGCCCGATCTGGTCTTGCACGCTGGTAACGGTGCGAAAGCTCTCGATGTTGGATTTGAAGCTGGCGCGCGTCACATCGGCGGTGCGTGTTTGCATCGCCGTGTTGGCCAGCATCGCCGACAGCACCAATGCCGCCGTCAGGATCGGCGCAACCAAGAGCTTGGCTCCGAGGTTCATGGGGAGTCCTTGTCGACGTACGGCACGGCGGCCTTACTTGTAGATGCCACCACAGACCACGACTTGTTCCAGCCGTTCGCAGTAAGCGCTCTTCGGCTCGATCTTTTTGCTGACTGGGTTGGTGAACTTGTAGTCCTGCCAGAAGGTGCCTTTGGCCTGCGCCAATTCGACACGCTCCTTGACGAAAGGCTTGCCGTCGACGTCTTTGAATTCGAGCAGGTTCTTGCCGATCATCTTCTCGTTGGCACCATGGGCGCGCACCACACCATCGAGCCCGTAGACCACGAGGTAGAGATCACGGTCATTGAATTGGCCGCCCTTATTGGAAATCTCGGCGTAGCCCTTGTCCTTGCCATTCGCCTTGAGGAAGGCCACGCCCTTCTTGACCATCAGGGTTGCCTCTTCCGGGTTGGCATTGCCTTCCTTGGCAACAGCGTGGCATGAGAGACCGAAGGCAGCAGCGACGATCAAGCTGATGTGAGCGATGGGTTGTGACATGGCGTGCTCCGATGGATGCTGAACAGGGTTTGGGGGCGGCGCCTCGACAACTTGCATCCGCATGGCCTGCTATATCGACCGGCGCGCTGGCGCATGTAGCCCTGTACGCATTCTGGGTATCGGTTCCGCATCAAATCGAAACAAAAGAGCCACTGCGGTGTGCCATCTCCTGTCGAGTTAGCAAAAGGCCATCGGGTTCGACACTTTGGCCCAAAGGAAACGGCCCGCCTGCGTGCCATGACGCGGGCGGGCCGTGGAGTGAAGCGCCGGAAGCGGTAAGCGAATCAGCCCATGTGTGGGCGACCCGGGCTGGGTGATGCGACGCCGCCTGCGCTTTTCCCCGTCAATCTGCGCTCAGAAGGTTTCCCAATCGTCGGAGCCTGCCGTGGTGGCGGCTTCAGGCGCTTTCGCGGGCGGCGCCGAAGGCGTTGCCAGCTTGGGATCGACGCGGGCAGACGATGGGTTGGCAGACGCTGTGATCGACGGCGTGGCGGCGCGCGGCACAGTGGTTGGCAGGCGAACGGTCGACGAATGCGATGAGACCGCGGCGGAAGACAAGGTCGATTTCGCGGTCTTGCTGACCAGCGGTTGATGGCGCGCGGAGTGGGCGGCCATCGCCTGGGATGGCGCATGCGCCGAGAGCTTGAACACCGAGACGGCTTGCACCAGCTGCTGCGATTGGTTTTTCAAGCTTTCCGCAGCGGCCGCGCTTTCTTCGACCAGCGCAGCGTTTTGCTGCGTCGCCTGGTCCATCTGGGTGATGGCTTCGCCGACCTGGCTGACGCCGGCCGACTGTTCGACGCTGGCGGCAGTGATCTCACCCATGATGTCGGTCACGCGCTTGATCGAAGCAACAACCTCCTTCATCGTGTTGCCCGCTTGATCGACAAGCGACGTGCCTTGTTCGACGCGTTCGACGCTGGTCGAGATCAGTGTCTTGATTTCCTTGGCCGCATCGGCCGAGCGTTGAGCCAGGCTGCGCACTTCGGCAGCCACCACCGCGAAGCCGCGGCCTTGTTCGCCAGCGCGTGCGGCTTCGACGGCCGCATTCAGCGCCAGGATGTTGGTCTGGAAGGCAATGCCGTCGATCACGCCGATGATGTCGGAGATGCGGCGCGATGAATCATTGATGCCCTTCATCGTATCGACCACGCGGTTCACCACATCGCCGCCTTGAACCGCCACGGTCGATGCGCTCATCGCCAGCTGGTTGGCCTGGCGGGCGTTGTCGGCGTTCTGCTTCACGGTGCTCGACAGCTCTTCCATCGACGCTGCAGTCTTTTCGAGCGCAGCGGCCTGTTGTTCGGTGCGCACGCTCAGGTCATGGTTGCCTTGTGAGATCTCGGCGCTGGCGGTGGCCACGCTTTCGGCGTTCTGGCGAACACCGGTCACGATGCCACGCAGCTTCTCCTGCATCTGGCCCAGCGCATTCAGCAGCTTGCCCATTTCGTCGCCGCGATCGACCGCCACAGGGTGGCTCAGGTCGCCGTCGGCAATGCGGGCGGCCTGGTCCACCGCGCTGGTCGCAGCTTCGGCCAGGTTGCTGGCCATCTTCCAGCCGATCAGCAGGCCGAGCCCAATCATCACGGCCAGGCCGCCGAACAGCACATAACGCGCCCGCACGTAGATGGCATCGGCTTCATCGCTGGTTTCTTGCGCACTCTTGCGGTTGGTCTCGATCATTGAATTCAGCAAGGCGCCAGTGTCCTCAAACATCTTGCGCGCAGGGCCGCCAATCAATTGTTTGGTCTCGGCCGATTTGAGTTCGCGCATCAAGGCCAGCGCCTGGGGGCCGATCGCGAGGTAAGACTTCAGGTCGCCTTTCAGTTGGTCGAACTGCACTTGTTCTTCCGGGGTGTCGACCTGCTTTTTGTAGTCAGCCACATGCTGCTCGATCCGTGCCTCGACAAGCTTCATCTGCTTTTCGATGCTCTCGACTTTGGCGGCATCTTCGGCCGTGGTCAGCGTCACCCGGGTCAGGCGCAGATCGGACAGATCGGTTCGCAGGTCACCGACCGCCTTGATGCTGGGCAACAGGTCGCGTGCGATGGTGCTCGATTTGGTGTTGACGTTTTGAAGCTGCACGATCGACAAGAAGCTTTGCAGCGATGCGACGGCCAGCATCACGCAGAACCCGCCGACGAGCTTGGTACGGATGCTGAGATTGCGAATGTTCATGGGAGTGCCCGATGTAGATGCGATGGAGTGGGTATGGCGCAGAAGCTGGCCCACTCGACGGAATGAACGGAATCGACGGTGGGTAAAGCAGGCGCAGCGCGTGACCGATTCGCACATGCAAGATCGGAAGAGCACACGTCTGAACTCCAGTCACTAGC
>CAHJWV010000738.1 GCA_903643055.1 Burkholderiales bacterium
GAGATGATGCGCGCCCGCGGCCTGGGCCTGGGCGGCAGCATGGACAACGTGATCGTGGTCGACGACTACCGCGTGTTGAACAGCGATGGCCTGCGCTATGACGACGAGTTCGTGAAGCACAAGATCCTCGATGCCATCGGCGACATGCATGTGCTCGGTCATCCGCTGATCGCGGCCTACACCGGCTTCAAGTCAGGCCATGCGCTGAACAACAAGCTGCTGCGCGCAGTGCTGGCCGACAAGACGGCTTATGACATTGTCAGCTTCGACGACGAGCGCCTGGCGCCTGCCGGCCTGGCCGAACTGGCGCCGGCCTGGTGAGCCGGGCTTCGCGCGGCATTTGAACCCGGGGCTGGCTCATGCTCATCTTCAGCTCGATCATGTTGGGCTTCGCCACGCTGCTGCTGGTTGCCAGCGGCACCTGCTGGCTGATCTCGTTCCTGTCCACCTCCCGGCGCGACTGGCGGCGCCTGAGCCTGAAGGTGTTCCGCTGGTCGATGGTGTGCGTGCTGTTCTACGTCAACATCGCCGTTTACGTGCACATCATCTCGGCAATGTTCGGCGAGCCTGCGGCTGCGCCAGAAGTGACGGCGGAAGAGGCGTCTTAGCCTTAATGGTGGCTTCTTGGCCGCTGAGCGGGTCACTCTGTTTTGCAGTGCTTCATGCCGCTCAGAAACAGAATGTGGATTGCAGCACCAGGCTTCGCCCCCGTGCCGAACAGGGCACTGCAGCCTGGTGGCCCAAGCGCACAGCGAACGAAATTCGATGCGGTGGCTCGACCGACCCTGCGATACATCCAATGCACCGATGTGCCTGGAGATCGGCGCGATTCTTTTGCTGCAGTTTTCTTTGGGTTTGCCAAAGCTTGTCAGCCGTAGAGTGTCGACCATGCACTTGCTGATCATCGAAGACGACATGGATCTGGGCCCCGCCCTGCTGGCTGCGCTGAAGCCCGAAGGCATCACCGCAACCTGGGTGCGCACGCTCGCGGACGCACGCTGCTGGCAGGGCGACATCAGCTTCGACTGTGTGTTGCTTGATCTCACCTTGCCCGACGGCGATGGGCTGGAACTGCTGCGCCAGTGGCGCGCGGCCGGTTCAGCGCTGCCGATGGTCATGGTCACGGCGCGCGTCGGTCTCGAAGAGCGTCTCGAAGGCTTGCATGCCGGTGCGGACGACTTCATCGTCAAGCCTTTTGCGATGGCCGAATTGATCGCCCGAGTGTGGGCCGTCACGCGGCGCAGCGCGCGCCAGTGCCATTCGACATGGACCGTCGGTGCACTGCGCATCGACCCGCGCGCGAACCTGGCCTGGTTGAATTCGACGGCACTGGACCTGACGGCGCGCGAATTCCAGCTGCTCGTCGAGTTGGCACGGGACACCACGCAAGTCGTCTCCAAGAGCGCACTCGCGCAGCGCCTCGAACCCCTTGGCGAGCCACTCGATGCGGCCAACGTCGAAGTGCACCTGTCCAACCTGCGCCGCAAAATCGGCGCCGAGCGAGTGCGCACCGTGCGCGGTGTCGGCTACCAGCTTCTCGCGTGAAGGGCTCGTGGCGCCCATCGTTGGCGCGGCGGATGTTCATCGCGCTGCTGCTGGCCTTTCTGCTGGTGTGGGCGGTGTTGCTCGGGCAGGACATCTACGACATCGAGAACGATGCGAACCACCTGGTCGCGGTGCAGCAGGCCACCGATGGACTGTGCAAGGCGATCGGCGACGGCGATGGCGCGACGGCCACAACGATTGTTCGCGCGTCGGAGAGCCAGTACAACGCCCTGCGCAAGCAAGCCAAAGCACCCTCGGGCATCGATGACTTGCTATTCCAGCTGGAAGACTCCGATGGAGTATTGCGTTATGCCTCGGCGGCCTTGGGCGGATTGCAGGTGCGCATCGACACAGCCGCTGCCCGGCGCATCGACGTGCATGGCCGCGTTTACCTGGCGGCGGCCTGCGAGACGCGGCAGGGGCGAGTCACCTTGTTGGAGCCCCGGCTTTCAGGTTTCGATCTGCTCATGTGGCTGGCGTTGCAGGAACTGCCGTCGCTGCTGCTGGCCTTTCCTTTCGTGCTGGTGCCTGCCTGGCTCGCGGTGCACCGTGGCATGCGGCCCCTGCGCAGTCTGGTGGCGCGCGTTTCGACTCGCACCCCGGACGACTTTTCGCCGCTCAACATGCACCTGCCTTACACCGAGCTGCAACCCCTGGTGCAGACGATCGATGCGCTGCTTGCCCGATCGCGCCAAGGCATTGCCCGAGAGCGAGCCGTCGTGCAGGATGCCGCGCACGAGCTGCGTACGCCGTTGGCGGTCATCACCGCCCAGGCACACGCGCTCATCGGTGCCGATCGGCCCGAGTTGCAGGCGCAGGCCAAGGTGGCGCTGGAGTCGGCCGTGCAGCGCGCCTCACACCTTGTGCATCAGCTGCTCACGCTCGCCCGTCTGGAGGGGCCGAAGACAGAAGCGCCGCAAACGGTCGACCTTGTCGCCGTGACACGGCAGATCATCATTGCCGTGACTGCCGCACTGGCCCGCCCCGGCATCGAGGTCGCCCTCGATTCGCCCGAGCAGCTGAGTGTCGAGTTCGACCTGATGGCCTTCCATTCGGTGCTCGAGAACCTGCTTCGCAACGCGATTGCCTATGGCCGCGACAAGGGGCATGTTGTGGTCAGCCTGCAGCCGATGCCAGCTGGCCGGATTGGCCTTTCGGTACGGGACGATGGCCCGGGCATCGCCGCTGTGGACCGGCCGCATTTGTTCGATCGTTTTCACCGTGGACGCGATGTTCAGCCCGCCGGCGCCGGGTTGGGGCTGGCCATCGTCAAGCAGGCGATCGAGCGCCTGGGTGGCAGCATCGAGCTCTCGCCGGGCCTCGACGGCCAAGGCATCGGATTCGTCGTCACGCTGGACGCCAAGTCGAACTGAGCCGAGCCGCCGAAACCCTGTGCTCACCGACCCATCCTGCTGACCTGCCTGGCTGCATGAGCGGCGTGTCGTTGGCAACCCTCGTGACAGTGGGCGTGCCTGACCGACCCGCAGGTGGCGCTGCGGCGTCGCCTGGCGAGGAATTGCTCGATAGGGAACTCGATGTGTTTGGCATGGCGATCTGACGGCCCATCGGCAGGGCGTTGGCGACGCACAGAGTGGCCTTGCGCGCGGTCTTTGGCGTCGCTTTGGGCAAGCGCATGCAGCATCGATGCACCTTCACTCATGGCGCAACCGATGCCTACCCCATTCACACCTTTTCCTGAACTGAGCCGCCGAAGTGTTCTCACTCTCTCCGCCAGCGTCGCGCTGTTGGCCGCCTGCGGCGGGGGCGGCGATGTTCCCGACACGCAGCAGACCGGCAAGCCCGTGGCCGATGCCGCTGCCGACGCCGTAGCCCAGGGATTGGTCGGCGCTGCCTTCGGGTACGCCG
>CAHJWV010000739.1 GCA_903643055.1 Burkholderiales bacterium
CGCGTGAGCATGGCGCGCTTGCAGCAGGTCAGACTCGCGCTGCAAATTCAGCTGCATCAGCGCATAGGCGCGCGCCGTTTCGCTGAGGGCATAACGCGGTGGGTCGGTGGCGCTGACCGCGAGCAGCGAATGATCGACCAGCACCGTGAGCGCATCGATCAACGCCCATTCGTCAAAGTCTGCGATCGTGGCCAAGCGAGCTTCATGCGGTGGCGTCATGGCGAGCGTCGCAGGCGCTGCCGGCTGCGGGCCCAGCAGCGCTTGCGCAAGGCCCAGCGTGAAGCCGCCGGCAAACACGCCGAGCCGGCGGAACACCACGCGTTCGGTCTCCGGCAACAACGACAGGCTCCAGTCGAGCGCAGCCTGCAAGGTTTGCTGGCGTGATGGGGCCGTGCGCACGCTGCTGGAAAGCAGTTTGAAACGGTCGCCGAGCCGGGCTGACACGCCGTGCACGCCGAGCAGCGCCACGCGCGCCGCCGCCAGCTCCAGCGCGAGCGGCATGCCGTCGAGGCGGGTGCAGATGTCGATCACCGCATCGAGGTTCGCCTCGTTCAGCTCGAAGCGACGGTCGGCGAGCCGGGCGCGCTCCACGAACAGCTGCACGGCGCCGAGTTCTCGGGCCTGTGCCAGTGGGCTGGCGCTGGGTGGCACGGCCAGTGCGGGCAAGCGCAGCACCTGCTCCTGCGGCACGCGCAGCGCGATCTGGCTGGTTACAAGCACGCGCACGCCGGGCGTGCCCTGCTGCAGCGCTTGAACCAGCGCCGCGACGCCATCGAGCAGATGCTCGGCGTTGTCCAGCACGAGCAGCAATTGCATCGGTTTCAGCGCGGCGATCAGCGCTTCGAGTGCGTCCGGGCCCGGCGCCAGCTGCAGCGCCAGCGCCTGCGCCACGACGCCAGCGATCAGCCGCGCGTCGGCCAAACCGGCCAGTTCGACCCAGGCGATTTGCGCCGGGTGGGCATCGTGGTGAGCTTGGGCCGCCGCGCGAGCGAGCGTGGTTTTGCCAATGCCGCCGGCGCCCAACAGCGTGACGAGCGCATGTTGTTCCAGCGCCTGTTGCAATGCTTCGAGGTCGGCAGCGCGGCCATGCAGCGCCACGGTGTGGCCGCGCCAGAGCGGGCCTGGGGAGGGGTCGGGGCTGGGCGGGCCGTTGGCGGCCGACACCGGAGCGGCGGTCTGGAGCGACGGGGTTGCTGACGACACCAACGCCGGGAGGGCCGGTACGGGGGGTCGTGACAACCAGGGATGGGGCATCTGTCCGTCGGCCTGCCCCATAGCGCCAACGCCGGGGTCGCTGCCGCTTGCGAGTGTGAATCGGTAGCCGCGGCCGGGAATGGTGGCGATCGCCTGCGGGCCGAGCAGCTTGCGCAAGGCAGACACATGCACCTGCAGGTTGTTTTCTTCGACGACCAGGCCGGGCCAGACGAGGTCGAGCAGCTCGCTCTTCGACACCATGCGCTCGCGGTGCGCCACCAGCGCAAGCAGCAGATCGAATGCGCGCGAGCCGATGACCGCGGGCACGCCGTCGATCAGCAACTGGCGCTGCGCGGGCCGCAGCACGGCACGGCCGAAATGATGTTGTTCGATCAAGCGACCCCTCCTGTGAAGGAATTTACGCCATGGAACCTGAATTCAGAACGATTCAGGACGCTCAATGACGCGCTGTCGGCATGTCTCCAACATGGCTTCCAGATGTTTCGCGGTGGACGCCGGTGGCCCTCAGCGAAACCGCGAAGCCCAAGGAGTTGCATATGAACATCGCTGTCAACCTGTTGTTTTCTATCGCCGCGGGCCTAGGCGCCTATCTTTTGGTCTGTGCCTGGGTCGCCCATCGCTACACGCGGGCCCCGAAAAGCCAGGCACCTCGCTCGGCGCGGCGCGAGATCTCACCCGACGAAGTGAACTTCGCATCACGCGATGGCCGCGCCCGCATCTGCGGCTGGTATCTGCCGGCCGGGCAGCCGATGGCAGCCGCCGTGCTGGTGCTCGGGCAAGACGGCTGCTGGGGCGCTGATCTCTCCAGCGGCTCGCGCACCGCCCACCTGCGCACGCTGGCGCTGGCCAAGTCGCTGCGTGACAAGGGCATCTCGGTGCTGATGATTCATTTGCGCGACCACGGCCGCAGCAGCGCGGCCCGCACCGGCTTTGGCGAACTGGAGCGGCATGACGTGCTCGGCGCGGTCGACTACCTGCTGGAGCGGGGTTACCTTGCCGGTCGCATCGGGGTGATCGGCGCTTCGGTGGGGGCCTCGGCGGCGCTGATGGCTGCCGCCGTAGAGCCTGCGATCGGCGCTGTGGTCGCCGACAGCCCCGGGGCGGATTTCGCGGCGACGGTGCGCCATCAATGGCGCCACTGGCCGGTGGCGACGGCGCTCGTGCTGCCGCTGGCTGAGGTCATTGGCCGCAAGTTCGCCCAGAGCTCGCTGCGCCGTCTGGGCGCGATCGACGGGCTTTGCGCCCTGAAGAACCGCGCGGTGCTGATTGTTCACGGGCAGGGCGACCGGCTGGTGGCACCGGTGCTGTCGCAAGAGACGGCGCTGGCCTGCGGCGCACGCCTGTGGTTGACGGCCAGCCGTGCGCATGCCAGCACCTTCCGCGAAGCGCCCCCGCTGTACATCACCCGTGTCGTTGATTTCTTTTGCCAGCATTTGCCGCCTCAGCGCGCGGTGTGTGTGATCTGGCCGAAAACCGTTCGCGCCGCCCCGGCGCCAGCTTGGGAGCGGCTTGCTGCTTGAGTGAGTGCCGGCCGGCGAATGAGTGCACCGCGGCATCAGCCTGCGAAAATGCGCTGATGCAATCAGACCACCCGCCTTCTTCCAACCTGCCATCTGCCAACCCGGCTGCCGACGACGCTTCGCCCGCGGAAGCTTCCACCGTGGCCACGACGCCGGCTGCACCCGTGGCCGCTACGCCCTCGGCGGCGGCTTCCACCTTGATCATTCGCAACGCCGAGCTTCGCGATGTGGTGCCCATCGTCGGCCTGATCCGCGAACTGGCCGAGTTCGAGAACTTGACCCATCTGCTGCAGGTCACGCCCGAAAAACTGCGCCCGCATCTGTTCGGCGAAAAGCCGGTCGCCGAGGCGATGGTGGCGGAGAAGGGCGGTGAGGTCGTCGCCTTCGCGCTCTTCTTCACCAACTTCTCGACCTTTCTGGCCCAGCCCGGGCTCTATCTCGAAGACCTGTATGTGCGGCCCAGCCACCGCGCGCAAGGCATTGGCGAAGCTTTGCTGACGCGGCTGGGGCGGCTGGCGGTCGAGCGCGGCCATGGCCGTTTCGAGTGGAGCGTGCTCGACTGGAACGAAAACGCGATCCGCTTCTATCAGCGCATGGGTGCCACGGTGATGCCGGACTGGCGCATTTGCCGTGTGGCGGGCGACGCGCTGCAAGCCTTCGCGGGCAAGTAAGTCGAAGGCGCGCTCGAAGGCGGGCGTCGCCGTCAGCAGCACCTCAGCGAAAGTGCAGTAACGGCCCGTGGAGCGGGCTGCGTGCAAACAGGCCATCGTGAATGCGGCCTATCGCCAAGGCGGCTCTGAAAGCTCGCGAGCTGGCACCGGGCCTGTTTGGCTGCCGATGGTTCGGCTGTTTCTGGCTCGATTCCTTATCTCGCCCGCCCTGCAACCGCAGGCATCTCATGCCTTACCAGCGGGATCTTCTCGTCTTCAAACGCACGGCCTTCCCGCCGCAGCGCCGCGACGGCCGAGTTGATGGCGCGCCGTCCCATTTCCTTCGGTTGCTGCGCGACCACGGCCTGAAGAAGGTGCTGGGGTGAGTGCAGCATCGCTTTGATCTGCGGGCTGAAGTCGGTTCCCCAGATCCTTACCTGACCGGCCAGGCCTTGGGCGAGGGCCGCTTCGACCAAGCCCTCGGTGCCATCCTGATTGCTGGCCCAGAACAGCTGAGTGCCGTCGCGCTGTGCGAGCAGCGCTTCGCCCGCGGCCTGCGGGGTGTGGTCGCCCGGCAAAGTGCCACGCACCACTTCCACCCAGTTCACGCTCGCCGCGTCCAGCGCCGCACGAAAGCCTTGCAGGCGGCGATAGCAGCCGTCGGCATCGCAGAACCTGGCGATGCCGATGCGCACCGGGCTCGCCCGGCGGGGCTGCGCCGTCAGCCAGCGGGCCACCATCTCGCCCCCTGCGCGGCCGATCGCCGCTTGGTCGCTTTCATGGTCGGCAAACAAAAATCGGTCGCGGTCGGGTGAGCTCAAACATTGGTCATAGCAGACGAGCACGACGCCCGACTCATGGGCGTGCCGAAGCGCATTGGCCGACGCCGCATGCCTTGGGGCCACGATGATTGCGTCCGCCTCTCCCTCGTCGATCAGCGTCTGCAGGCGCTCCTGCTCTTCTTGTTCTTCCTTGTCCGGCCGGTCCTTGAAGTACGACACCTGCAGGTCCGCATGCTGGGCGCGGGCGGCGGCCGTCGCCGCGTCGACCACTTCACTGAAGAAGCTGGACTGCGGGTAGGTCAACAGCACCAATTTCGGCGGCCCGGGTTTCCAGCCTACTGTGTCATCGGTGCGGGCCTGGTGCCCGTCCGTCCCGAGGCGAATTTGCTGCGTGCTCAGCGCCGTTCGCCGCAGGTCGGCGCCCTGCAAATGGGCTTGGTCGAGCGAGGTGCGCCCGTTGGTCAAGGCCAGTCGCAGGCGCGCGCCGCGCAGGTCCGCAGCGAAGAGATCGGCGTCTCGCAGGTCGCTGCGGATGGCGTTGACGCCGGTCAGGGTCGCGTGCTGAAGCTGTGCGCCGCGCAGGTCGGCCCACAGCAGCGTCGCCTCTTTCAGATGGGCGCGGGTCAGGTCGGTGTTTTGCAGATCGGCCATCGACAGATCGGCGTGGTCGAGCACCACGCCGGCAAACCGGGCGCCGCGCAGCTTGGCGCGAAACAGGTCGGCGCCCCGCAGGTCGGCGCCGGTGAGATCGACGCCGGACAAGTCGGCATGAGCCAGGTGCGCACCGGCCAGCGACGCGCCTCTCAGGTCGGCTTGCGCCAGGCGTGCATGCTCCAGCTGGGCGCCTTCGAGCAGCGCGCCGTGCAGCGAGACGCCACTGCGCGAAAACAGCATCGGCATCCACGGCCCCAGGGTCGCGGCGATCGGGCCGTGGAAGCAGGGTTCCAGCGTCAGGCCTTGCAGATCGGCTTGGCGGGCATCCAGGCCTTCGAGATTGACGCACTGGCTTCCCAGGCGCTCCATCGCCTGCTGCCGAGCCTTGCTGTAGACCTTGTCGCGCGCATCCTCGATCACGCGCAGGTCGGCCGTCTGCGCTTCGCGCGCGCGTTGCGGTATGGCCAAGAGAAATGAGCCCATCGCCAGCAGCACCGCCATCCTGCCGATGTATTCCAGCAACTTGAACAGCGACAGGCTGCCCAGCCAGGCCACCAGCTTGCCCAGCGGCCGCTCGAGCAGCAGGTCGTGCAAAGGCGTGCGGCTGGTGTATTCGCGAAAAATCGTCTTGTATTCCTCCTCCCGCATGCCCAAGGCCTGCGCTTCATGAACGATGCCGAAGTGGCGCTGGATCGGGTCATCGATGCCGCGCACGCGGTGCAGGCTGTCCTGCAGGGAAATGAAATCATGGGCGCGTTCAGCATCCACGGTTTCCAGATCGGCGATCGCGAGCTTTTCCATCCTCAAGTCTGCCCAGCGGCGAGGTTCGTGGTCATCGACGAGTCCTTGAAACGGCAATCGGGCCCCAATGGACCCGGCGCAACCAAGTTAGCGGCTGGCACGGCCGGGCTCCATCGGCTCGCAGCGGAGAAGCGCATTGCCGATTTGCGGAGGCTTTGCCGACGCACTTTGCCAACACGCTTTCACTTTCGGCCTGACGACGTTTCTTGAGCGTCTTACCCGTGGCGACCGCAATCAGCGCGAGGCCGCTGAGCCAACGCGCAATTCCCTCGGCCACAAAGGCCCTGCCGGGCGCCCTAAACTTCGCCGCATGAGCACGCTTCCATTGATTCCCCTCGGCCGCAGCGACTTGCGGGTGACGCCGATCTGCCTTGGCACGATGACTTTCGGCGAGCAAGTCGACGAGCCGTCGGCCCATGCGCTGCTGGACCATGCGGTGGCGAGGGGCGTCAATTTCATCGATACCGCCGAGATGTATTCGGTGCCGGCCAAGCCCGAAACCTATGGTGCGACCGAACGCATCATCGGCAACTGGTTCGCCGCGCGCCCGGGCGTGCGCAACCAGGTCGTGCTGGGCACGAAGGTCGCCGGGCCGGGCCGCAACATGGGCTGGGTTCGCAACGGCAGCGCCGACCTGAAGCCCGCGCACATCGTGCAGGCTTGCGACGACAGCCTGGCGCGGCTGCGCACCGACTGCATCGACCTCTATCAGATCCATTGGCCGAACCGCAACGCGCCTTGTTTTGGCACGCTGTACTTCGACCCGCGCAAAGACACCGAACAGACCTCGATTCACGATCAGCTGAACGCGCTGGCCGGCCTGGTGAAGGCGGGCAAGGTGCGCCACATCGGCTTGTCGAACGAGACGCCCTGGGGCCTGGGCGAATTCATTCGCCTGGCCGACCAGCACGGCCTGCCGCGTGCGGCGACGGTGCAAAACGCCTATTCGCTCAGCCATCGCCTGGCCGACAACGGCCTCGACGAGTCGATGTACCGCTACCAGGTGTCGCTGCTGGCTTATTCGCCGCTGGCCTTTGGCGCGCTGACCGGCAAATACGACGAGGTTGATTTGAATGGCAGCGACAAGCCGGGGCGGCTGGCGATCTTCGAGTCGATGAAGAAGCAGCGCTGGGCGCGGCCGGAATCGCTCGAAGTCGCGCGTCTCTACAACGCGCTGGCCCGTCGCCATGGCTTGACGCCCACGAAGATGGCCCTGGCGTTTTGCTATACCAACTGGCGCGTGGCCAGCACCATCATCGGCGTGACGACGAAAGCCCAACTCGATGAAAACATCGACGCCTGGGGCACGACGCTGTCGCCCGAGGTGCTGGCGATGATCGATGCGATCCGCCTGAAATACCGCGACCCGGCGCACTGAGCTTCAGCGGGCTTGAATCCGTCCATCGAGTCCTGTGGCTTGAGACCGTTGATCACCTTGTGAACCATGGCCCGCAAAGAACATGTCTCCGAAACGCCCGCGACGCAGCTGCTGAAAGCGCGCGGCGCGGCTTACACCGAGCACCCGTATGACTATGTCGATCACGGCGGTACCGGCGAATCGGCCAGGCAGCTGGGGGTCGACGAGCACCATGTCGTGAAGACGCTGGTGATGGAAGACGAGGCCGCCAAGCCACTGATCGTGCTGATGCATGGCGATCGGCAGGTCAGCACGAAGAACCTCGCGCGGCAGATCGGCACCAAGAAGGTCTCGCCGTGCAAGCCCGAGGTCGCGCAGCGCCACAGCGGCTACCTGATCGGCGGCACGTCGCCGTTCGGTACCAAGAAGGCGATGCCGGTGTATGTGGAGGCGACGATTCTCGATCTACCGAAGATCTACATCAACGGCGGGCGCCGCGGCTACTTGGTGGGCCTGGCGCCGCAACTGTTGACCGGCCTGCTCGACGCCCAACCGGTGCAGTGCGCGGGTGCAGAATAGCGCCCCGCTTCGGGAGTCTGCCGACCGCCCGAATCTCCTCCTCTGAACGAGACCGCCCGCGCCATGGAGACTTTCTATCCCGCTGCTGCCGCCTTGGTGGCCTATCTGATCGGCTCGCTGTCATTTGCCGTGATCGTGAGTCGCGCGATGGGTTTGAACGACCCGCGCAGCTACGGCTCGGGCAACCCCGGTGCCACCAACGTGCTGCGCTCGGGCAACAAGGCGGCCGCCATCCTGACCTTGCTGTTCGATGCACTGAAGGGCTTTGTGCCAGTGCTGCTGGTCGATCAGTTCGGTTCGCGCTTCGGCCTGGGCGAAGGCACGCTGGCGATGGTGGGCCTGGCGGCGTTTCTGGGCCACCTTTGGCCGGTGTTCTTTCGATTCCAAGGCGGCAAGGGCGTGGCGACAGCCGCCGGTGTGCTGCTCGCGTTCAACCCCTGGCTGGGCCTGGCGACGCTGGCCACCTGGGTGATCATTGCGGCGTTCTTTCGCTATTCATCGCTGGCTGCCATCGTGGCGGCGGTGTTTGCACCCTTCTATCAATTGCTGATCTGGGGCGCGGGGCCGGTGGCCGGCGCAATTGCGTTGATGAGCTTGTTGCTCGTATGGCGGCACAGCGCCAACATCCAGAAACTGCTTGCCGGCAAGGAGAGCAAGTTGGGCGCGAAGTCGGCTGGCCACGCGAAGCCTTCCAAGGCTAACGCTGCCAAAGCAAAAGGCGCTCATCCAACAAACACCATCCCCAAGACAAGGGTCAGCACGGGCCGAAACACCAAGAGACAGGAAGCCAAATCATGACCCATGCAGTGCGGCGTTTTCATGTGGGTGATCGCCTGTCGGAAATGGCCATCCACCACGGCACCGTGTATCTGGCCGGGCAAGTGCCCGACGATGCAACGCAAGACATTCGCGGCCAGACGCGCCAGGTGCTGGCGATGATCGACAAGCTGTTGGCCGAGGCCCATACCGACAATGCGCACATCCTGATGGCGCAGATCTATCTCGCCGACCTGGCCGACTTCGCCGGCATGAACGAGGTCTGGGACGACTGGGTCGCCCCCGGTGATGCCCCGCCACGCGCCACAGTGCAAGCAAAACTCGCCAAGCCGGAATGGAAGATTGAGATCGTTGTGACAGCCGCCCTGAAGACGTAGGCGCTTGGCGCGTTACTTCGTTTATCGATAAGTCGTGAGCGCAGGTCACCGCAGCAAATTCATTGAGTTGGATAAAGCGGTCGGGCATCGCAGCCAAAGCGGTCTGGGCTGCGGGGGCATAACTGCGCGTATGCCTTGGCATGGCTGTTCGTGCGCTCAGTGGGCCCGACCAAATTCTCTGTGCATAAACATATCTCGCACTAATGAGCGATGACTAACGCGCAATGTACTTGCCATGCAGTCGCAAGCGGGCGGAGCAACGATTTGACGCATTCCATTCGTTACTGATCTGTCCTTAACGGACACTCGATAAACCTGAATGCCAATTTAAGACCTGTCAATATATTGAGACTTTTTACCCGATGAAGAGAAATCAGGTGCGTGTAAGTACCTGTTGCATACCAGTTGGCTTTGTCTAAGCTTATTCTGCTATGGGCCGTATGCCAGTGATTGAAGTCCGGCGACGACAAAAACGCTGGAAACGACCATTGGCATGGATCTTGGATATGACGTATTTGATTCACCGCCATCCAACTGATTTGTTAATTTGTTTGTTTGTCAAAAAAGGCAGGAGTTAGTTTATGAAACGCACGTGGTACACAGTTTTGTCTTCGCTGCTGGTCAGCAGTTTGATGGCCGCTTGCGGCGGCGGCGCTGCCGACCCGTCCCAAGCAAGCGACCCGTCCATCAGTTCACAAGGCCGGGAGCAGCCGCTGGCTGTCAACTGCGCGGCGGCTTGGAATTCCGCGACCGCTTATGCAACCGGTTCGCAGGTGAGCTCCAGCGGCGTCAATTACACGGCAGCCTTCTGGACCCAGAACAACGAGCCGTCCAGCAACAGCGGCGCAGCCGGAAGTGGCAAGCCCTGGGTCAATAACGGTGCGTGCAGCGGCGGTGGTGGTGGTGGTGGCAACACGGGCGGCGGCGCGGTCACCCCGCCTAGCGGCATCACGTCTGGCGCGAACTACAAGCTGATCAATCCGAACAGCGGCAAGGCACTTGATCTGATGGGTTGCGGCACCGCCAATGGCACCATCGTCAACCTCTGGACCGACAACGGCACCGGCGGTTGCAATGGCGGCGCGAACCAGGTCTGGAGCCCGCGTCAGAATTCCGATGGCACCTTCAACCTGGTCAACCCGGTCAGCGGCAAGGC
>CAHJWV010000740.1 GCA_903643055.1 Burkholderiales bacterium
ATACGAGATAAGCTAGTGACTGGAGTTCAGACGTGTGCTCTTCCGATCTGCCATAGCGCTCACGACCGCCTGCTGCGTGAGCGCTATGGCATCACCGAGAAGGTCTATGACCCGGCGCTCGAAGCGGCGTCCAGCTGGTTCGTCGCGCAGATGCATCAGCTCGATGAAGCGCAGAAGATTGTCGTCGTGCACCTGGTCGTCGAATCGAGCGGCCATGTGTTCGGCCTGGCTACCGCCGAGATCTTCGGCAAGACGGCCAAGTCAGGCGATTACTTCGATGTGCATGCGGAAGCCGACGACGACCACCGCAACATCGGCCGCGATCACCTGAAGACGCTGCCCGCTTCGGCCTTGCCGCAGCTGCTCGACACCTGCCGCCGCGCCTGGGACCAGATCGATCTGGTTCATGAGCGAATCGCTGCATGGACCCTGAGCCAGGCCTGAGCATGGACGCCCGACCGCTGCCGCAACCCGGCACGCTGCACCCGCTGACCTTGCTGCGCGACCGCATCGTCTCTTTCTTCGAAGGCCTCGGCTACAGCTGGACCGAAGGGCCCGAAGTCGAAGCCGAGTGGTTCAACTTCGATGTGCTGAACATGGACGCCACGCACTTCGCGCGCGCGGCCGATCACACCTACTACCTCGCCCACCCTGGCGCGCCGACCGAGCGATCCGGCCTCGTGCTGCGCGCCCACACCTCGCCGGTACAGGCGCGGGCCATGCTTCGCGGCACGCCCCCGCTGTACAAGGTCTGCATCGGCCGCACCTTCCGGCCCGACCCGCTGGATGCGACGCACAGCCCGGTCTTCAACCAGCTCGAAGGGCTGGCCGTCGACCGCGGCCTGACGATGGACGACCTGAAGAGCACGCTCGACCGCCTGGCCGAAGCGATGTTCGGCCCCGGCATCGTGACCCGGCTGCGGCCCTACCACTTCGCCTACGCGGAGCCGGCGGCCGAGATTGACGTGCAGTGCAAGGTCTGCCACGGCCGCGCCACCGACTGCCGCACCTGCAGCGGCGAAGGCTGGATCGAATGGGGTGGCTGCGGCATGGTCCACAAGACCGTGCTCGCCAACTGCGGCATCGACAGCGAGGTCTACAGCGCCTTCTCGTTCGGCATGGGCGTCGAACGCACGCTGATGCTGCGCGAAGGCATCTCCGACCTGCGCCACATCGTCGATGGCGACGTGCGCTTCGCGTTGACCGCGCGCGGCCAGCCTCAGCCTGCGGTGCGCGCCGCCGGGTTGCATGCCGTGGGCCGTGCGCTGGTCGATCAGGGCCATGTCGAGATCACGTCCTTCCCGTTCACCGACGAGGCCATTGCCGATCAACTCGGCCTGAGCGCCGATGACCCGCGCCGACACCAGCTCACATTGACCGACCCGCTGCCCGGCCAGGGCCGTGCCTTGCGCACCACCTTGCTGCCCGGCCTGCTGGACACCTTGCGCCGCAACGCTGAACGCGGGCTGCTGGAGGCCGACATCGTCGAGCAGGGCCGCGTCTTTCATCCCGCCCGAAGCCCACAGCGCCTACCGACGCTGCCGATCGGCCACAAGCCCGACGCGCCCGCGCTCGATGGCCTGGATGCAGCGCTGCCCGCCCAACCGCGCCACCTCGCCGCCGCCAGCACGCGCGCTGGCGACTGGACGCGCAGCGTCGAAGCCGCCGCCGCGGCACTTCAACGCGCTGGCTGGCGTGCCCATGCCACGCCGGCAAAACAGGTGCCGTGGCTCGATGGCCGCTGCATGGCCTTGAGTGTCGACGGGCGCACCATCGGACACGCTGGGCAGCTGACGCCCGCGCTGCTGGCCTGCTATGGTTTGCCTGCAGACACCAGCGCGCTGGAACTCGATCTCGACGCCTTGCCCCTTTCCAGCCCTTCTGTTTCCGGGCCTTCTGTTTCCAGCGCGTCCATTTCCAGCCCTTTTCCCACCTCCTCCATTCCAACCTCCAAACAGGAACAGCCATGACGCTTCACAAGACCCCAGAACAGATCGCAAAGACCTACCTCGGCGCCCTCGAGCGCAGCGATCTCGGCACCATCCTCGAGCTGTACACGCCAGACGGCGTCGTCCATTCGCCGCTGTATGGCCCGCGCCCTGCCGCCAACTTCTACACCGCGCTGTTCAAAGACACCGGCCGCGCGAAGATCGGCCTGAAAGGCGTGACCGAAGGCAAGCAGGTCGACGGCCGCCCGCTGATCACGATCTGGTTCCAGTTCGACTGGACGCTGCCTTCGGGCCAGCCCGCCCACTTCGAATGCGTCGACGTGCTGGAGGTCGATGACACCGGCCACATCGCGGCGCTGCACATCATTTATGACACAGTGACCGCCCGCCCAGCCTATGAAGCCGAGTACGGCCCAGGCAGCTCCTGGCGTCCGACGTTCAAGCCGGTCGAGTGATCTTGCACAGGCGAGCCGACGCGGTCGTGCACCGCCTGCATCGCCTCGCCCTGCCTTGACGGCGCCTCGCTTTCAGATGTTTCTGCGCGGTGCGATGAAGTGGCGGCGCCGACATCGCCCAGCCCGGGTCATAAAAACACGGGTGATGAATAGCGCAAGCCTGCCAAGGCACACGCAGCCGAAACCCCTTCGGCTGCGCACCTATATTTCGTTATGCTTTTCGTGACCTGATGCCTTGGTGATGCAGGCACAAGTGCCGAGGGCGTTCGATGCGATGCATTGATGGATGCCGATGCGCTGCCATGCGGCATCGGCTCACCCCATCTCGAAACGCACGAACAGCCGCGGTGCAGAAAGCCTTGTGGCATCCAGCGCCATCAAGCCAGCCTATGGTTGGACCTCCACCTTTTGCCAACCCGATTCTGCACGAGCGTGCAACCCCAGCTCGGTTCGTAACGCTGAAGCGCTTCGAGCAACATCAAAGTATGTTGCGCAACAAAGGATATCGCAGCCTGCCTGCGGCACGCTGCGCGCCGTCGCATGCGGGCACCCTCCAAGCTGATCGGTCGAGCGAGGCGTCAGGAAACATCGGCGTAGGTGAGCGCCGCCTTTCAAGTGCGATTCGAACTGAGAGGGCATCGGCCGGCCCGAGTTTTCCCGTACATCCCCCGTACATCCCATTACCGCTGCTGGTAACTCGTCCCGGAAGCTGCACGTTCTCGGCTGGGCAGCCCGGGCGCTTTACGCCGCTCGCCTCAGTCCCTGAAGTCATTTGAAGGAGATAAGCATGACCCCTCCGATCCATCGACCGCTGACCGCCATCGCCTTGGCCTGCAGCGCGCTGACCGCCGGCACGGCGGCACCCGCAGCTCATGCCGCCGACCCGAAAGCAGCCGTCTGCTTCTACGAACACATCGGGTTCCGCGGTGCTTCGTTCTGCGCCACAGGCGACCGCACCTGGGTCCAGCGCCGCTGGAACGATCGCATCTCGTCGGTGAAAGTGCCCAGCGGCGCGCAAGTCACCTTGTATGAGCATGCCGACTACGAAGGTCGCTCGCTGACCTTGAAGGGCGACACCGCGAGCCTCTTATCGCTCAACTTCAATGACACCACCTCGTCGTTCAAGGTCGACGTCAGCGAGACTCCTGCTCCTGCTCCTGCTCCTGCTCCTGCTCCTGCTCCTGCTCCTGCTCCTGCTCCTGCCCCTGCCCCTGCCCCGGCACCCGCACCCGCACCCGCACCCGCACCCGCACCCGCACCAGTGCCAGCACCAGTGCCTGCGCCCGATGCCAAGTGCGTCAACAGTGACGGCAAGATCGTCTTCAACGAGGTCTACAAATCGCAACTCGCGCGTTGGTGCGTTGAGCCGACGGTGTGGCGCGATCATTCGACCGACCTGAAGAAGTTTTTTGCCTTCGGTGATGCAGTGATCTCGAACCTTGAGACCCTGTTTGCCTACACACCCAAGGGCTTGCCCTTTACCTTCCAGGTCGAGAAGCCAACCGGCTTTGCCAGCACCGGCAGCGATTTTGGCCTCGGCAACTCGGTGACCGGTGATGCCTATTGGAACGACTATTCCTATCGCGACGGCGCGAACAAGCAAGTCTCGGTGCCCGGCTTCTGGGGCTATCTGCTTGCGCTGCACGAGGCCATCAACGTCTGGACGGGTGAAGTCACGAGCAACTGGCCGACCGATTGGTGGGCCGATCACCGCAGCCCGTTCCCGAATTCGATGGACTATCACATCATGAAGACCATCGGTGACAAGCAATCCGATCTCACGCTGCAGGCCGCAGCCGATGCGCAGCACCGCCGCTACAACGTGACGAATGCCAATGAGTACGACAGCGAAGTCGCGATGTTCGACAAGCTTTTCGATCAGTTCGGCGGTTTTCAGCCCTTCGTCAACACCTTCAAGCTAATTCAGAAAGACCAGATCAACTGGGGCAACGTTGCGCCCAACCCGTCACCGCTGTTGAGCGAATACGTCATCGCCTACCTGCAGCTCGGCACCGGCACAAAGCTTGACCTGACAAAGTCAGACTTTGTGGCCAGCGGCGTCGGCACCAAGGACACGACGATTCCGGCTTACACGGTGAATACGCAGCATGTGAAAGACATCGCCGATGCGCATTGCTCGATTGCCGGCGCAAAAAGCGACCCGGCGATCCTGGCCAGCAGCATCGACGCGGCCTTGAAGAGCTTGCGCCGCGGTGACTATTCGCATGCCAAAGTACCATCGCGCTCCTGCAGACTGACGCCCGCATCGGCCGCACCTGCGGAATGTGGCTGCGACAGCCAAGGCTCGCAGCAGTGGACCTCGCTCTGGAAGCCGGCTTGACGGCAACTGCTGGCCAGCAGCAGCCTCCGCGCAGCCGCATTGCGCGGCTGCGGCAGAACATGCATCATCGTTTGATGCATGTTCCGCAGCGTTTGAAGCACAGCTTGTTCGGTACGGTACGGCCCCGGCTGGCCGCTTGGGCAGTGGCCATGGTTTGCGCCATCACCATGGGCGGGCTGGGAGCCTGCGCAAGCTCAACGCCCGCACAGATGCGTCAGACGGCGCTGGCCGCACCAGCAACGGTGAAGGCGGCAGACAGTGCAGCAGACCAAGCCGCATCAATCACCGTGGCCTGCGGTACGGTGCAATGCGATGGCCGCTCGCAGTATTGCGAAACCATCAAAACCGACACGCCCGCACTGCCGAGTGACTATGCGTGCAAGCCCTTGCCCGAAGCCTGCCTTCCTGGAAGTGCTGCCGCCGAAGGCCCGGTGGGCAAGGCCTGCACGCATAGTCACTCGGCAG
>CAHJWV010000741.1 GCA_903643055.1 Burkholderiales bacterium
CGATGTTTTCGGCATCGGCTCCAACACCAAGGCCATGTCGGCCGCGGCCATCGGGTCGATGGTCGATGCCGGCATCATCCGCTGGAGTACGACGATCGTGCAGGCACTTCCCGATCTGGCCGGTCTGCTGCGCCCGGAGTACGCCCAGGTGACGCTCGAAAATCTGCTTGACCACCGAGGCGGCATGCCACCTTTCAACGGCTCTGCGGGCGATGAGGATCGGTTCCTGGCCGCACTTGCTGCCGAGACCGCGCCACTGCCACAGACCTTGTCCGGCCGCCGCCGCTACGTTGCGGCCTGGCTTGTGCAACAAGCACCCGCGCCGGATTTCATCGCCGGCCTGAGCTATGTGTATTCGAACGCCGGCTATGCGTTGGCGGCGGCAATGCTCGAGTCGGTCACTGGCCAGTCGTTCGAGGCCTTATTTGAGGATCATCTGGTGCGTCCGCTGGCATTGGCCGGCACCTGGCGGATGCCATCCGAGATCGGTGCCGATCAGCCCGCAGGCCACGAAGGCACGCCGACCGGATTGGCTGTCTACGTGCCGGATCAGGCAACGCTGGATGCCGAGCCCTGGGAACGCGTGATGGCTCCGGCCGGCTACTGGTGCTGCAGCGCGCCGACTTATGGCGAATGGCTGCGTTGGCATCTCATCGCGCTGCGTGGCGGTCAAACGCCGCTCGCGGCGAGTTATCTCGCGCGCCTCCTCGCTGCGGCCGCCAACGGCTACAAACTCGGCTGGGGCTGTTTGACGATCAACGGCCAGCAGATGTTGTGGCACAGCGGCCACGTGGCCGGCTTCTGGTCGGAGGTGGTGATGGACCGGCTGGGATCGCACGCGGCCTTCGGCCTCACCAACACGGCCCACGTGGCGCTTGATGGATCAAGTTGGGTGGGCTCGGCCTTGGACAGCGAGCTCGCGTTGGTTTACGGCATGGCTTGAGCCGGCATGACCGTTGGCGCTGCCCGGCGGACCCGTGCGCTAACTCGATGCCACGCAGCTGCCCGCTTGTTCAATAACTCCGACCGCCCTTGAACTGCGCGTGGGTCGTGCGGGTGCGCAGCGTGGCCTTCTCGATGGCGGCGAAGGATTGGCCAGCGTGGGCATGGCAGATGGCCAGGCCCAGCGCATCGGCGGCGTCCTTGCCTGGCAAGCCGGGCAGTTTCAGCAGCCGCATCACCATTTCCTGCACCTGCTCCTTGCGGGCATGGCCGGCGCCGACGATGGCCTTTTTCATCTGCAGCGCGGTGTATTCGGCCACGTCGATATTGCGCGACACCAAGCCGGTGATCGCCGCGCCGCGCGCCTGGCCGAGCAGCAGCGTACTTTGCGGATTCACGTTGACGAACACGATCTCGACCGAGGCGCAATGCGGCTCATAACGCGACACCACCTCGCACACGCCGTCGAAGATCACCTTCAGCCGCAAGGGCAGGTGGCCGCTGTCGACGGCGTCGGTCTTGATCGTGCCGCTGGCCACGTAGTGCAGCCGGCTGCCTTCGACATCGATGACGCCGAAACCGGTGGTGCGAAGCGCCGGGTCGATGCCAAGAACCCTCATCGGTGGCACCCGCGGGTCGATGACGAGGCTTGCCGCATCGGCAAGTTGTTCATGTGATTTCGCCGCCGAAATACCAGCGCACCGAATGGAAGAACACCGGTGCGGCAAAGCACAGCGGCGCGACCCGATCCAGCAAACCCACCGCGCCGGTGATCGACGCGCGGCCGCCCCAGTGGCGCACGCCGGCATCGCGCTTCAATGCCTTCATCACCAGCGCGCCGAGCGTGCCGCAACCTGAAGCGATGAAGCCGATCAACAGTGCCTGTGGCGGCTTGAACGGCGTGACCCAGTACAGCAGCAGGCCGACCATGCCGCCGGCCCAGGCGCCGATGATCCAGGCGCGCCATGAGAAGCTGCGGCTGATCTGCCTCGCCACCGGCCGCGGCCGCAGGCGCTGGCTGGCCATCTGCTGCGCAATCTGCGCAACCACCACGACCATCACCAGATACAACACCAGGAAGGCGCCGCGCCGCTCATAGCCCTTGAAATCGAGCAGCAGCAGCGCCGGTGCGTGGCTCATGCCATAGACGCAAACCGTGGTGCCCCATTGGATCTTGGCGGTGCGCTCAAGGAATCGCATCGGGTCGTTGCCCAGCACCGCAAGAATCGGCAAGGCGGCAAAGGCATAGACCGGCACGAACACGCTGAACAGGTCGAAATACTGCCCGCCGGCAAGAAAGTACTGCACTGGCAGCACGAAGAAGAAGGCGGCCAGCAGGGCGCGGTGGTCAGCGCGGCGAGTGTGGGTCAAGGTGATGAATTCGCGCAGCGCAAGAAACGACACCACCGCGAACAGCAGCGTCGACACGAAGGCGCCGGTCGCCCATGCAATCCAGAACAGCACGGTGCCGATCCACAGCGCGCGCAGGTCGCGGCGCATGCGCTCGTAGCTCAGCTGCTTGTCGGGCGGCATGGCGCGCAGCGATCGGGCAAAGGCGCTGACGGTTGCGGCCGTCAGCACGCCGAAGATGATCACGAACAGCAGGCCGACCTGCTGGCTGACGGTGAGATTGCGAAGCCAACTGCCCATCACGCGGCCACCTTTTGAAGCGCCACCACCGCAGCGCGGGCGCGGTCGAGAAAGACGCGCTTGTCTTCACCGGGCTCGACCTGCAGCGGCGCGCCGAAAGTGACCGAGCAAAGAATCGGCACCGGCAGTATTTCGCCCTTGGGCATCACGCGCTGCACGTTGTCGATCCAGGCCGGGATCAACTGAACTTCGGGGAACTGCTCGGCCAGGTGATATAGGCCGGCCTTGAAGCTTTGCGGCTCGCCCTTGTTGCCCCGCGTGCCCTCGGGAAAGATCACCAGCGAATCGCCATTGCGCAGCGCCTCGGCCAAGGGCTCCAGCGGGTCTTCGTCTTCAGTTCGAACCCGGCTCACGTAGACGGCGTTGAACACCTCGCGGGTGATCCAGTGCTTGAGTGGCGTCGCGGTCCAGTAGTCACGCGCCGCAATCGGCCGGGTGCGGGTGCGCAAGTCACGCGGCAGCGCGGCCCAGATCAACACCCAGTCGAAATGGCTCTGGTGGTTCGCAAAGTAGATTCGCTGTTCGGCCTTCGGCGGGCTGCCATACCAATGGCCTTGCGCACCGGTGATCAGACGGGCAAGGGCGGCAAGGCAGAGGCCGGCAACTTCGGGCAATGTCATTCGCTGATCTTCCGTCGGTCGGTGGGGCCGCCCGCACCCGCATCGTGTGCGCTTCGGGCCGCTGCGGCAAGGCGGATGGCGGGCCGGGGAGGTTTCACGTCAAGCCATCGGTGACGGGCAGGAAAGCAGGCGTGAACCAGGTGCGGCCAGCTCAGTGTTTGAAGTGGCGCACGCCTGTCAACACCATCGCGATGCCATGTTCGTTGGCGGCGCCAATGACCTCGTCATCACGAACGCTGCCACCGGGGTGGATCACGCTGGTGGCGCCGGCGGCCACCAGCACATCCAGCGTGTCGCGGAACGGGAAGAAGGCGTCGCTGGCCACCGCGGAGCCTTTCAATGACAGGCCTGCGGCCTCGGCCTTGATGCCGGCGATGCGGGCCGAATCGAGGCGGCTCATTTGGCCTGCACCAACGCCCAGCGTCATGCCGCCTGCACAGAACACGATGGCATTGCTCTTCACGTACTGGCCGACTTTCCAGG
>CAHJWV010000742.1 GCA_903643055.1 Burkholderiales bacterium
GGCAAGCTGCGTTGTTCAGCTTGCCGATCAAGTGGTCAACGCGAAACGATTCGGCTGACCAACACACCGGCCAGCACGGCCAACGCGATGGACGACAGCGGGTTCTGGCGGACATGCACGCGCAGCGCTTCGAGTCGCTGCTTTTCCCAATCGCCGATCTGACCCGCCTTGGTTTCGATCGATGCCGCGGCGCCGGTGGCTGCCGAACGCACGCGCTCTACAGCAGGCCCGGCCTGCGCTGCAACACGATCGATGGCCTCATGCGCGCCTTGCGCAACGCGCTCCACGGTGGCACTGGTCGGAAGATTTTCATTCACGAAACTGCTGACTTTCGGCTCCATGGGAGACCTCCTTGTGATGTGTAAAAACAAACAAGCGCGGGCAAGCCCGGCTCAACGATCCAGAGCTTTCAATAGCTCTGCCTTGCTCATGCCCGAGCGGCCCTTGATTGCGCGGCTTTTCGCCTCGTTGTAGAGCTGCTCGCGGGTCCGACCCTGTTCGCCAGCATGCGAATGCAAGCCACCGCGCCGGCCAGAAGAGATACCTTCCACTGCACTGCGGCTGACCTCTTTCGCTTCACCGTGGCGGGCCCGCTCCTTGTTGACCGTGCGTGCCGCGATCTCTTCTGCAAGCCCTGCGCTCTTGCCGCGCTCTTCCAAGCTGGATTTGATGTGTTCGTATTGGCGTTCGCGCTTGTCGGTCCATGTGTTTTGCGGCATGTCAGGTCTCCTGAATTGGCGTCAGCTCACGATCAGATCTAGGCTCGGGATCTCAGGTTCGTTAGAGAGCTGAGTTACCGCTTCAACTGCGAAGCGCCGGCGTCACGATCACGCCGCAGGCAATGCGCGCGCCGGAGTTGCCTGCCGGCTGGCTGACATAGTCATCCGGCGAAGCATGCACGACGATCGCCTTGCCCAGCAGGCCAGCACCATTGGGCGCCGCCACTGCGCCGCGCACTTCGAAATTCACATCGGCGACGCCTTGGCCGTCCGCCCTCAACGACGGCAGATCGCCCGCATGGTGTTGACCGTATTGCGGGCCATGAGGCAGCGCGCTCGGGTTCCAATGACCACCCGCGCTCGACGCATCTGGCGCCGAGCAATCGCCGGTCTCATGGATGTGGATACCGTGTTCCTGATTCGGATTCAGCCCGCTGACATGCACTCGAATGACGACGCGATCCTTCTCTTGCGTCAGCGAGGCCACGCCACGAGCTTGGTGGCCGGCGGTAGGCGCGAGCACCGCCGACGCATCGGCCAAGTTCCCAGCGCCGCCATTGCCGGCACAACCCGCAATCAGCAATGCCAAAAAACTGGCGCTTAGGCCCATTGCACCGCTTTGCGGCACTCCCATCGAACGATGGCTAACTTCATTCCCACGCTGTACTGACCTCATCGAATGCCTGTGCCTCATGATTTGCATTGGCACACTATCGCCACCCTGACGATCGGATGGTGTAGGACAAGGCCGAGATCCGAGGTAAGTTCTTCGGCGAAGGCGCCGCGCTGAATGGACGGCGCTCGGCCCGATGCCGCGCTCATTCGCCCAGCGCCGGCCCGCGGTGGAACACCAGGTCTTCGACCGGCTGGCCGCCGACCAGATGCTGCGCAATGATCCGGTCCATGTTTTGCGGCGTCACGTCGTAATACCAGACGCCATCGGGCTGTACGCACATCACCGGCCCACCCTTGCAGGCGGCGAAACAGCTGACGCGGCTTCGCTTGACGCGCAATTCGCCTTCGTTCAGCCCCGCCGCCTTGAACTTGTCGCCCAGGCTGTCGAACAACACCTGGGATTCGCCGTCCTGCGTGCAGCGCGATCCGGTGCACACCAGCAGATGGCGCCGATATGAGCCGATCTTCGGCTTCACGGCCGGCGTGCGGGCCACCGCATCGGTATTCGGTGAGGGAGATTCTTCAGCCGTGCTCATGCGCGGTCCTTTCGTTGTTGATTCATGGGTTTGGAGTTTCTTTGATCGGAAGCCCCGCATTAAAAACTCATCTCAGAAACCAAACCGCAGACCGATGCGCAAGGTGCGTGGCTCCATCGGGTGCACCAGCCGGCCATCGAGGCCTTCGCCGCCGTTGCAAGCCGGGCCGTCATTGCGGCTGCAGGCCCCACCCCCGTACTGGATGTCATCGGCCTCGCGGTCGAACAGGTTCAGCACGTCCAGCGTGACCTGCAAGCGCGGGCTCGGCCGATAGCCGAGCTTGAGGTTGGCCATCCACAGCGAGTTCGATTTCTCGGTGTTCGTTTCTTCCAGCGCGTAGCTGCCGATGTAGCGCCAGCGCAGGCCACCGAACCACGCGCCATGGTCATCGGCCATCAATGCGAGCGAGGCCGACAGCGGGATCGCATTCGGCACCGTGGTGCTGGCCGGCACCACCGCGTCCACCGGCTGCTTGAAGCGTGCGCGCGACCAGGCCACATCGCCATCGAGCAGCAACCAACGGTTGATCTGGAAGTCGTTCGACCACTCCACCCCGGTGCGGCGCGAGGCCCCTCTGGGCTCGGTCACGCCTTCGTCACCGATAAACACCAACTCCGAATCGAGCGCCATCTGCCACAGCGTCAGGCTGGTGTTCCAGCCGCGCAGCGGCACCGCGCGCACGCCGATCTCGCTGCCGGTGGCCTGCACCAGCGCCGGCACGGTCTCGATCGCGCTGCCATCGCGTGGGTTGACCGTGCTGGTCGTGCCGCGCATGTCATTGCTGTGAAAGCCGCGGCCCCAGTTGGCATAGAACTCGGTGCCACCGAACCCATCAAACGGCCCGAAAGCCAGGCCCAGCTTCGGGCTCGCCTGATGGCCACGGGCCGTGCCGCCATTGGCGCCATTGAACTCGCCGTCTTTGGCCGTCACGCGGGCGCGCACCTGATCGAGCCGCACACCGGCCGTGCTGCGCAGCCAGGGCAGCCATGGGGTACGGGCCTCGGCATAGGCACCCCATGCCGTCTCGGCGACCTTGTCTTGCAGCACGGTGTTCGTGCGCTGCCGCGACACGGTGTCATACAAGCCCAGCGTGCCGATGCGGTCCTGGCGCAGCTGCGCGCCCAGCGTCAGCTCGGTGTCGCGCCAGCGCTCGGCGAGCCGCCAGCTGCGCAAGGCCTGGCCGCCCCAGACCACGCGCTCATCGGCCTGTTCGTGTTGATCGCCTAGCGGTCCGTTGATGTAGCCGGACGGGTTCGAGAACAAGTTCAATCCGTAATGCAGCACATAAGCGCTTGCGCGCGTTTGCCCGTCGGCGCGGCTTTGCGCCCATTCGCCCGACAGGCTAACGCGGTGCGTCTCGCCGCCGTCATTCGGCATCAGCGCGCCATAACGGCCGATCTCACCGGAGTCGATCGCACGCTGCGGCACATGTTCGGTCGCCGTCCATTCGGCGCGATAAGCCATCGCGGCCAAGGCATAACCGTCATGCTGCGTGCCATGCGACAGGCGCAGCACGCTGTTCGCCTTGCGAAAACCTTCCGGCTGATCCCACGGGCCATCGTCGGTCTGAAGTTCGATCGCGCCCAGCCATGCGTGGTCGTTGCCGGCCTCGCCATCGGCACTGGAGGCGGTGCTGCCGGCGGCCAATGCGCGCCGGTAGCGGTGCGCGCCGAGGCTCAGGTCGACAAACGGTGCAGCCAAGCTGCGCTGGTAGTCGATGCGTGCCGAGCCGGTGGTCGCGAAGTCGCCGTCTTCGGCGGCATACACGCCCTTGCGGTAACGCAGCCCGCTGACCAGCTCGGGAATCAGGAAGTTGAGGTCCATGTAGCCCTGCCCGTGCGCATGGCTGGCCATGTTGACCGGCATGCCCATCACGAAGCTCGCGAAGTCGCTGCCGTGGTCGAGGTTGAAGCCGCGCAAGAAATACTGGTTGGCCTTGCCGTCGCCCGAGTGCTGCGTAACAGTCAGGCCCGGCACCGTCTCCATCACTTCGGCCGGGCGCAACAAAGGGCGGTTCGCCAGTTGAGCGGCGGTCACCGTGCCTTCATTGGCGTTGTCGGCCACGCCGATCAGGTCTTTGCCGCGGCCGGTGACCTGCACGGTCTCAAGCGCCGTCGCGACCACCACCTCGTCGGCCTGCGCCATGGGCGTGGCAAGCGGCAGCAGGCAAGCGGCCGAGGCCAACGCGGCACCCAGCGCCAAGCGTCCGGGCTTGGAAGTGGGCATGGAAATAGAGGTAGCCGAAGAAGCACAGGGAGATGGAGAAGTGGAAGACGCCACGGGCAACACAGCAAAGGACATCGGGTTCATTGCCAAAACAGATCGAAGCAAAACAAAAAAGCGACCGGACTGTCAGCTGGCAGTGGCTGCGCCGGGAAAGCTCAAGCGTCGGAGGTGATCGAGGTAAAGGGATTGAGGTGAAGGAAGTGGCTCAGGTAATTCAAGTCATGGGCACGGCCGAGGCGGCTTCGCCGCTCCAGCGGTCCACAGACAGCAGCTCATGCAGCGGCCGGCCTTGGCGCCAGCCGCTGCGCTCGAGCATCGGCCGCGTGTCGAAGGCCTCGGCCGG
>CAHJWV010000743.1 GCA_903643055.1 Burkholderiales bacterium
ATCGAGCCTCGGCTGGGACCGCGCCCGCCATGCCGTGCAAGACGCGTGGGAGCGCTTGAGCGCCGCCATCGACACGGCAGCGGCAGGCCGCGCGGATCGCGATCACCATTGAGCGAGCTTCACCCAGGGCGCTGCGCCGTGGGGGCGCCCGGCAGCTCGCATGGCGGTGAAGTCAAAGCCTGATCGGTGCATCCCCCGGCTTCCAGGGCGCCAGCGCCGGCCCGAGCGTTGCGACAAACAGCGCTGACGCCAGCCATTCTTGAAGCCAACGGCGCAGGCTGGGCAACGGCGCGCTGTCGAACCAGGCGGTGTCGACTTGCGCAAACTGGCGAACGAAAGGCAGCAGCGCTGCGTCGACGAGCGACGGGCGATCGCCCGTCAAATGCGGGCTTCGGCTCAGGCGTGCTTCCAGCGAATTCAGGTGGGTGTCGACCGATTCATCGCGGTACGAGGCTGCGCTGCGTTCTGGATAACGGTCTGCGTACTTGTAGCGATCGAGCAGCCGTTTGAAATCCTGATCGTTGCGCTCGATCAGCGGATGGGCAATGCGGGCTTCATCGTGAGCCTGATCGATGAGCCAACCTTGCGGGTCGGCCACACTCAGCGCCCATTCCATGATCAGCAGGCTTTCATCGATGACCCGGCCATCGGCCAGATGCATCACCGGCACCGAGCCTTTCGGTGACAGCGTCAGCATCTCTTGCGGCTTGTCGCGCAGTGCCACTTCTCGCAGCTCGATCGCCAAGCCTGCGCTTTTCAGCGCAAGGCGGGCGCGGATCGCATAAGGGCAACGCCGAAAAGAGTACAGCGTGCCCAGGGCAGGTTTCGGATCGATGGACATCCACACATTCATGCAGCGACAGGAGTGCGCACGATAGCGCAGCGCTGGCGATTCTTGCGCGCTCGGCGTAGGGTGGCGCGGTGACCCTGGCCATTCACGGAGCCCTCATGTGTAGAAGCATTCGCACCCTGTACAACTTCGAGCCGCCGGCCACCGAGGTGGAGATTCGCGCGGCAGCGCTGCAATTCGTCAGAAAGCTCAGCGGCTTTCACAGCCCATCGAAGGCCAACGAAGCCGTCTTTGAACGCGCGGTCGAGGAAATCACCGCGACCGCGGGCATGCTCGTCAGCTCCCTGGTCACGACGGCGCAGCCGCGTGACCGTGAGATCGAAGCCGAGCGCGCACGGCTTCGATCGTCGAGCCGGTTCAACCCGCCGGGCTGAGCGTCGACCTGCAATGGCGTTCTCGTACTGCGGCTTCTCCATTCGAACCGGCAGGATGCCACCCATCCACTGGATCTTGGCGGTGACCCGGTTGTGGATCGTGCGCACCACATAACAAGCTAACGCACTTGGAACGCGGATATCGCGCGTGCGTTCATGCACCCGCATTCCGACAAATTGCGCTTTGAAGCGGGCCAAGACCCCCTTCGCCCGATCGCCTCAGGGCCAGCAAGACCGTGGGCACCTCGTGCAGGTCATCTCTGATGTTTCGTGTGGAAGGTCTTGTGGCTGCGAGCCGGCAGCCCGGCCCGGAGGCTGCAAGAATCCAGGCCCGCCGCCTTGCACCGAGACCGCTTCTCGCCCTCGACCCTTCGATGATGTCTACGCCGCCCTCTTCGACCGATGCCTCCGACGAACCCCAGGCGAACAGTCTGCCTGTGCGGGGCGCCCAGGCTGCCGACCTGCTGGTCGTGGGCGGCGCCAACATCGACATCGTCGGCCGCGCCGATCACGCGCTCGGCGCGGGCGACTCGACACCTGGGCATATTCGCAGCGCGCCTGGTGGCGTGGCACGCAACGTCGCCGAAAACCTCGCACGGCTCGGCCACCGGCCCCGCCTGATCAGCGCGGTGGGTGACGATGCGGCCGGCCGCGGCTTGCTGCATGCGACCCAGCAGGCGGGGGTGGAGGTCAGCGGCTGCCGGGTGGTGAGCGGCGCGACGACGTCGACTTACCTCGCGCTGCATGGCGCGGCGGGCGAGCTGGCGTTGGCGATGAACGACATGCGGGTGCTCGATCAGGTCGACGCCGCCTGGCTGCGCGGCCAGCCCCAGCCGTTCGTGCCACCGGCTGCAGTGATGATCGATTGCAACCTGCAGGCATCGGCGCTCGAATGCCTTTTCGCCGAGTGCGGCGATCTGCCGGTGTTTGTCGACACCGTCTCGGCGCACAAATGCCTGCGCATCCTGCCATGGCTGTCGCGCATCCATCTGATCAAGCCCAACCGCCTTGAAGCGCAGGCGCTGACCGGCTTGCCGCTGCGCGACGCTTTCGACGCACCGGCCGTCGCAGCCTGGCTGCATCAGCGCGGCGTCGCCAAAGTGGCGATCAGCCTTGGCGAAGAAGGCGTGTTCTGGAGCGATGGCCAGGCGAGCGGCCTGCAGCCGGCGCCGAAGGTGGTGGTCGTCAACGCCAATGGCGCGGGCGATGCGCTGACGGCGGGCTTGATCCATGGCTGGCTGCAGCAGATGCCGCTGGCGTAAGCCTTGCGTTTTGCCAGCGGCTGCGCGGCACTGGCGTTGGGCAGCGACTTGGCCAACCCGCCGCAGCTCTCGGTGGCCGCCGTGGAACACGGGCTGGATTGGCAGGCGAGCTAAGAACTTACGCGCCTGCCTTGCGCCTCATCACAACCAACACCCCATCGAATGAACACCTCTTATCTCGACCTCCACTCCGACGTGTCCGATGCGCTGGCGCAAGGCCGCCCGGTCGTCGCCCTCGAATCGACCATCATTTCGCACGGCATGCCTTATCCGCAGAACGTCGAGACGGCGCTGAAGGTAGAGGCGCAAGTGCGCAGTGCCGGTGCGGTGCCGGCGACGATCGCGGTGATCGATGGCCGCTTGAAGGCCGGCCTGTCGACCGCGCAGATCGAGCACCTCGGCCAGCGTGGGCGCGAGGTCGCCAAGCTGAGCCGGCGCGACCTGCCGTTCGCAGTCGCCGCGGGCCGCAGCGGCGCCACCACGGTGGCTTCGACGATGATCATCGCGGCGATGGCCGGCATTCGCGTCTTTGCGACGGGCGGCATCGGCGGCGTGCATCGCGGCGCGGAGCACAGCGTCGACATCTCGGCCGATCTGCAGGAACTTGCGCACACGCCGGTCGCGGTGGTGTGCGCCGGCGCGAAGTCGATCCTCGACCTGCGTTTGACGCTCGAATACCTCGAAACCCATGGCGTGGCGGTGGTGGGTTATCAGACCGACAGCCTGCCCGCTTTCTTCACCCGCGACAGCGCGTTCAAGGTCGACTACCGTCTCGATGACGCGGCGTCGATCGCGCGGGCGCTGCACGTCAAATGGGCGATGGGCCTGCGTGGCGGTCTGGTCATCGCGAACCCGATCCCTGAAGCCTTTGCGATGCCGCGCGTCGCCATCGATGCTGCGATCGACCAGGCGCTGCATGAGGCGCAACAGCAGGGCGTCAGCGGCAAAGACTCGACGCCGTTCCTGCTGGCGCGCGTGTGCGAGCTGACCGGTGGCGACAGCCTGGCCTCGAACATTCAACTGGTACTGAACAACGCCCGGCTGGCCGCCGAGATCGCAGCTGCTTATCTTCAGCTCGGCTGAAGCGTCGCCAAGCGATGGCTGCCGTGCCCCGCTGCTTTCTGCCTTCCAAGGAACGCCTGACATGACGATTCACCGCAGCCGCTTCGATGGCGAGCTTTCAAGCGATGCGCGCGAGGCCTTTGCCCGCGATGGCGTGATCGTGGTCGAAGACTTTGTGCCGCCGCGTCATGTGAAGCGCTGAAGCAGCGGGCGCTGGAACTGGTGGGCGAGCATGCAGCGAAGGCGCCGGGCACGGTATTTTCAACCCGCGATCAACGCCATGCGCGCGATGCTTATTTCGAAGCGTCAGCCAACCGCATCGGCGCCTTCTTCGAAGAAGGTGCGTTCGATGCCGAAGGCCAGCGGGTGGTGCCGCTAGACCGCGCCGTCAACAAGCTCGGTCATGCGATGCACGACCTCGACCCGGTGTTCCACGCCTTCTCGCATGGGCCGCGCTTGCAGGCCGTGGCCGAGGGCGTGGGCCTGCGCGATGCGCGCCTGCTGCAATCGATGTACATCTTCAAGCAGCCCAGCATTGGCGGCGAGGTGAATTGCCACCAGGACTCGACCTACCTTTACACCGAACCGGCGTCCGTTGTTGGCTTCTGGTTCGCGATCGAAGATGCGCACCGTGGCAATGGCTGTCTGGGCGGCCTGGCCGGTCAGCACGTCAAAGGCTTGAAGGAGGTGTTTCGCCGCCAGGCCGATGGCGCGCTGAAGCTGGAGGTGCTGCAGCCCGATCTGCAGTGGGACATGAGCCGGCTCGAATGGCTGGAGGTGCGCCGTGGCTCGCTGGTGGTGTTCAACGGCAGCTTCCCGCACCTGTCGCTTGCCAACCGCTCGGCGCAATCGCGCCATGCGTACACATTGCATGCCGTCAGCGCCGCCGCGCATTACCCGGCGAGCAACTGGATTCAGCGCGTGCCGGGCATCGACCCGCCGCTGGCGGGCTTCGTTTAGCGCATCGAACTCAGGCCGCCGCAATTGCGTGTTGTTGCCAGTGCTTCATCGTGCTCAAAGCCGATTCGCGCACGCTGGCAGGCAGGAACGAGGCCCGCACCGCGTTGTGCATCAGCTGGGCCAACTGCGTCGGGCTCAAGCCCAGTTCGCTGTTCAGCGCCTTCAGTTCGCCGCTGAGTGTGACGCCGGACATCAGCCGGTTGTCGGTGGAGCACGAGACCGACAGCCCCGCATCGGCCATCAGCCCGATCGGGTGCGTGGCCAGCGACGGCACGGCGCCGGTGTGCACGTTGCTGCTCGGGCAGACCTCGAAGTGAAGGTCGCGCTCGCGGGCTTGCGCGATCCATTGCGAGGTCTGCGCCGAGGTCGAGCCGCGCATGATGTTGACGCCGTGGCCGATGCGCGTGGCGCCCAGCGCCGCGGCCTCCAGCACGCGCGATCCGACATCGGCCTCACCGGCGTGGCAGGTCAGACCCAGGCCAGCGTTGCGCGCCCGTGCATAGGCTTGCGCATGCGCGCCAGGCGGGTGGCCGCGCTCAGCGCCGGCCAGATCGAAGCCGATCACGCCTTGGCCGGAAAAGCGGGCTGCGAGCGCGGCGCTGCGCAGCGTCTGCTCCGGCGCATCGGTGCGCATTGCGCAGACGATCAGGCCACTGGGCATCGGGCTGCGCTTCAGGCCGCGCAGCAGCGCTTCGATCACCGCTTCACCGCTCAAGCCATACGGTTCGAGCAGCAGCGGCGCCATGCGGAACTCGGCCAGCAGGCAGCCATCGAGCCGGGCGTCTTCCGCGGCCTCGAAGGCCACACGCTCGCAGGCTTCTTCGCTGGCCATCGCCGCCACGGTCAGCGAGAAGCCGCGCAGGTAACGCTCCAAGCTGCCGGAGTTGGCGTTGCCGTGCATCCAGGCGGCCAGCGCCGCTGCGTTGTCGGCGGGCACCTCCAGGCCGCAGGCCAGGCACAGGTCGAGCAAAGTTTGAGGGCGCAGCCCGCCGTCGAGATGCTCGTGCAGCAGTGCCTTGGGAAGGCGAACCCAGGCGTCGGTGCTGGCTTCGTCGATCACCGCATCGGTGAAGAAAGGGGGCGTGGAAGGGGAAGCGGCCATGTCGAGTGTGTTCAAGGGGGTGCCCTTTCGAATTCGGTGCCGGCGGCCCCATGCACCGGGTAAGCGCAGGGCCGCACCGTCGCGGCATCGTGGTGTGGATGGGGTTCGGTCGCAGGAATCGAGCCACGCGACAGCTCTCGACGGAACCGTTCTGCCCGGGCTCGAAGCAAATGTCCAGGCAAAGACCTTGGGCGGGCCTCAGGCAAACCCCCGAATTATCGGCCCGCTTCCTGCTTGAGCGACACTTGGCAAACGTTTGCGCATCTTTTGAGTGCGACGTCGGCCATCATGTCATTCCCGAAGCCTGCCTCTGCCCCGTCATGAAACACACCTTCCGCGCTGCATCGATTCTTGCCACGCTCTGTACCAGCCTGGCCGCTTACGCCGACCCGGCCGTCGTCTATGACATGGGCGGCAAGTTCGACAAGTCCTTTAACCAAGCCGCCTATGAAGGGCTGCAGCGCTGGAAGAAAGAGACCGGCAAGCCGTATTTCGAATTCGAGATCGCCAGCGAAACCCAGCGCGAGCAGGCCTTGCGCCGCATGGCCGAGCGCGGTGCCAATCCGATCATCGGCGTCGGCTTCAGCCAGGCCGCCGCGATCGAGAAGGTGGCCAAGGAATTCCCGAAGCTGCAATTCGCGATCATCGATATGCAGGTCAATCAACCGAACGTGCAGTCGGTGTTGTTCAAAGAGCAAGAGGGTAGCTTCCTGGTCGGGATGATGGCGACGCTGGCCAGCAAGACCGGCAAGGTCGGCTTCGTCGGCGGCATGGACATCCCGCTGATTCGCAAATTCCGCTGCGGCTATGAGCAGGGCGTGAAGTTCGCGAACCCGAAGGCCGAGGTGTTCTCGAACATGACCGGCACCACCGGCGCCGCCTGGGCCGACCCGGCGCGCGGTGGCGAACTGGCCAAGGCGCAATTCGGCAAGGGCGCCGACGTGGTGTTTGCCGCTGCCGGCGGCACCGGCATCGGCGTGTACCAGGCAGCGAAAGACGCCGGCAAGCTGGCGATCGGTGTCGACAGCAACCAGAACCACCTGCAACCGGGCACGATGTTGACCTCGATGCTCAAGCGCGTCGACATTGCGGTTTACAAAGTGGCAATGGGCGCGACAAAACCAGGCCTCACAGTCCTGGGTTTGAAGGAAGGCGGGGTCGACTACGCGCTGGATGAACACAACGCCAAACTCGTGACGCCCGACATGAAGAAGAAAGTCGACGCGGCGAAGGCCGACATCATCGACGGCAAGATCAAGGTCGTCGACTACATGGTCGATAGCACATGCAAGTTTTGATCTGGCGCGCAGCCGGGCTTTGACCAAGCCGGGCTGCACGCCCAACACGGCGTGGATGACGCCCTTATCTCATGAGCACAATCAAGCATGTCGCTGCGCGCGCCGGGGTGTCGTTCACCACGGTGTCGCACGTTCTGAACGGGA
>CAHJWV010000744.1 GCA_903643055.1 Burkholderiales bacterium
TCGATCATCATGATCGCGTTCTTCTTGACGATGCCGATCAGCAGGATGATGCCGATGATGCCGATCACGCCCAGGTCATTGCCGCTCAGCATCAGCGCCAGCAAGGCGCCGACGCCGGCCGAAGGCAAGGTCGACAGGATCGTCAACGGGTGGATGTAGCTTTCATACAAGACGCCTAACACGATGTACACGCACACCACGGCGGCAAGAATCAACCACAGCTGGCTCGACAGCGAATTCTCGAACGCACCGGCCGCGCCGAGAAAGCTCAGCGTGACGCTGGCCGGCAGGCCGATCTCTTTCGCGGCGCGGCGGATCGCGTCGACCGACTTGCCGAGCGACACGCCCGAAGCGGTGTCGAAGCCGAGGGTCGTGGCCGGGTATTGCGCAACGTGGGTGATCTGCAGCGGCGCGGTCTGCTCGCGGATGGTCGCGATCGATGACAGCGGCGTCGCAGCACCCGAGCCGGTTTTCAGATGCAGCAGGCCGAGCGATTGCGGCGTCGTCAGCAGGCCGGGCTTGGCTTCCAGAATCACCCGGTACTGATCGGTCTCGGTGAAGATGGTCGAGACGATGCGCTGGCCGAAAGCGCTGTAGAGCGCATCGTCGATCGCGCTGGCGGTGATCGACAGACGAGAAGCGGTGTCGCGGTCGATGTCGACATAAGCCGACAGGCCGCGCAGGCCGGCATCGTTGACGACGTTGCGCACCTGCGGTACGCCCTGCAGCTTTTGCGCGAGCTGATTCGCCCACTGCGCCACCGTCGCGGTATCGGCGCCTTCGAGCGACACGCGGAATTCGGTCGGCCCGGTCTCGGCGTCGATCGTCAGGTCTTGCGTGGGCTGCAGATAGAGCGTGACGCCGGGCACCTGGCGCACGCGCTCGCGCAGCCGGTCCATCACCACCGGTTGCGCACCGCGACTCTTCTTCAAATTGATCAGCATGCGGCCGGTGTTCAGCATCGTGTTGTTGGCGGCATCCACGCCAACGAAGGAGCTGAGGCTGTCAACGTCGGGGTCCTGCAGCACGGCGTTCGCGGCAGCCTGCTGCAGCTCGGCCATGCGCGCATACGACACGTCTTGCGAGGTCTGCACCCGCGCCTGCAATTGCCCGGTGTCTTGCGTCGGGAACAGGCCTTTCGGTATCCACAGGTACAGCAGCACCGTCAACACCATCGTCAGCAACGCGACGACCAGCGTGGCGCCCTGATGGCGAAGCACCCAGCCGAGCCACACGTCATAGCGCGCGATGACCCGATCGAAGAAGCGCTGCACCGCATGGCCAAAGCCCTTGGCGTCTGCGGGCTCGGGCTTCAACCAGCGTGCCGACATCATCGGCACCAAGGTCAGCGACACCACCGCCGAGATCAGGATCGTGATCGCGAGCGTGACGGCGAATTCTCGAAACAGGCGCCCGACCACATCGCCCATGAACAGCAGCGGGATCAGCACGGCGATCAGCGAGACGGTCAGCGAGATGATCGTGAAGCCGATTTGCTGCGCGCCTTTGAGGGCAGCGGCCATCGGCGACTCGCCTTCCTCGATGTAGCGGCTGATGTTCTCGATCATCACAATCGCGTCGTCGACGACGAAGCCGGTCGCGATGGTCAGCGCCATCAAGCTCAGGTTGTTCAGGCTGTAGCCCAGCAGGTACATCGCACCGCAGGTGCCGATCAGCGAGATCGGGACGGCGAGGCTGGCGATCACGGTCGCGCGCACGCTGTGCAGGAAGAAGAAAATCACCAGCACGACCATCACCACGGCCAGCACCAGTTCGATCTCCACATGTTCGACCGAAGCGCGGATGCCGGTGGTGCGGTCGCTCAGCACGTGGATCTGCAGCGCGCTGGGCAGCGAGGCTTCCATCTCCGGCAGCTGGGCCTTGATTGCGTTGACGGTGGCAATCACATTGGCGCCCGGCTGGCGCTGCACGTTCAGGATGATGGCCGGCTTCAGCATGCGGCCGTGGGTGGCGCTGCAGTCTTGATCGGCATCGCAGGCCATGCCGGCCCAGGCGCCGAGCTTGGTGTTCTCTGCGCTGTCAACGACTTGCGCCACGTCGCGCATGCGCACCGGTGCGCCGTTCTTGTAGCTAACGATCAGGTTCGTGTAGTCGGCGGCGGTCAGCAGTTGGTCGTTGGCGTTGATCGTGTAAGCGCGCTTCGGGCCATCGAAGCTGCCCTTGGCGCTGTTGGCATTGGCCGACGAGATGGCGGTGCGCAGGGTGTCGAGCCCGATGCCGTACGAGGCCAGCGCCTGCGTGTCGGCCTGGATGCGCACGGCAGCGCGCTGCCCACCACCGAGCGTGACGAGGCCCACGCCCGAGACCTGGCTGATCTTCTGCGCGAGCCGTGTGTTGACGAGGTTCTGCACCTGCGTGAGCGGCAGGCTGTCGGAGGTGATGGCCAAGGTCAGCACCGGCGCGTCGGCCGGGTTCACCTTCGCATAGACCGGCGGCGCCGGCAGGTCGGCCGGCAAGGTGGAACTGCCGGCGTTGATGGCGGCCTGCACCTCCTGCTCGGCGACATCGAGCGTCTCGCCGAGCGAGAACTGCAAGGTGATGATGGACACGCCGGCCGCGCTGGTCGAGCTCATGCGCTGCAGGCCCGCCATCTGGCCGAACTGGCGCTCCAGCGGCGCAGTCACGGTGTGACTCATGACCTCGGGGCTCGCGCCGGGGTAGAGCGTTTGCACCTGGATGGTCGGGTAGTCGACCTGCGGCAAGGCCGAAAGCGGCAGGAACTTGAAGCCGACCAGGCCCGCCAGCACGATCGCCAGCATCAGCAACGAGGTGGCGACCGGCCGTTCGATGAAGGGGCGCGACGGGGTCATGGCCACTGCTCAGCCGGGGTGAACACGAGCCATGTCATGGCTGCTGCTCAGCGCTGGGCCGGCGGCGCGGTCGGCTGGCGCCATCGTGCGGCCACGGCGCGCCGGGGCC
>CAHJWV010000745.1 GCA_903643055.1 Burkholderiales bacterium
GTCGCCGACCAGCGACAGCAGCGCATAGGTCTGCGCCGGCGTTTCCGCAGCGTGCGCCGGCCATGCGCAGGCAAGCAAGCCGGCGCCAATCAGTTGCCAGGCCTTGCGCCGCAGCGTGGATGTTTCTCTTCTCATTGGTGTGATCCTCCCAGATCGATGGGTTGAGGCCGCAGCCTTGAATTCAGGGCCCGCGATTGTGCTCGGGTTGTGCGTTTGAGCGCACCGTTATTTCGAAGGACGAACGGCGGGCAAATCTTCTGCCAGTGCGTAGCCGCTGCCGCGATGCGTGCGGATCGGATCGAGCGACGGTGCAATTAGCTTCATCTTCGCGCGCAGCGTTTTCACGTGGGCATCGACAGTGCGGTCGAGGCTTTCGGTGGCGTCGTCCCACACGCGTTCGAGCAAGGTGTCGCGCGAGAACACATGGCCGGGGCGCGAGGCCAAAGTCTTCAGCAGGCCGTATTCATAGCGCGACAGCTCCAGCAACAGTCCATAGAAGCGGATCTGCCGCCGGCCTTCATCGACAGCAAGAGGCGGCAGCGGCGCCACAACGGCCGGGGCCGCGGCCGATGCGCTGGCTGCTGCGGGCCGGGCTGATCGGCGCAGCACCGAGCGCACCCGCGCCACCAGCTCACGCGGCGAGAACGGCTTCGCGACATAGTCGTCGGCGCCCAGTTCCAGCCCGACGACGCGATCGATTTCATCGCTGCGCGCGGTCAGGAACACCACCGGCACGTCGGCCCGTTCACGGATGCGCTTGAAGACTTCGAAGCCGCTCAGGTCCGGCAGGCCGACGTCGAGGATCACGAGCGCCGGCGGCTGCGCACTGACCTGCACCAGCGCTTCTTCGCCGGTGGCGCACCACACCGGCTCGAAGCCGTCGGTGCGCAGCGCGTACTGCAGCGTGTCGGCGATGCCGGGCTCGTCTTCGACGATCAGGATGCGTGGACGCATGTCAGCCCCTCGCCTGCCAGGTACGGCAGGCGATCCCCCAAGGGAATGCGGGCCGGCTTGGGGCGGCCCGGCGCTCGGTCCGCTCGCGTTCTGAACCGCCCATCATTCAGCAGGCAGGAAGCCTTCGATCGACAGATAGCGTTCGCCGGTGTCGTAGTTGAAGCCGAGGATCGTCGCGCCGTGCGCGAACTCGGGCAGCTTTTGCGCGATCGCCGCCAAGGTGGCGCCCGATGAAATGCCCACCAGCAAGCCTTCTTCGCGCGCGGCGCGGCGGGCCATTTCGCGAGCGGCTTCGGCTTCGACCTGGATCACGCCGTCGAGCAGCGCGGTGTGCAGGTTCTTTGGAATGAAGCCGGCGCCGATGCCCTGAATCGGGTGCGGGCTCGGCTTGCCGCCGCTGATCACCGGCGAGGCGCTGGGCTCCACGGCAAACACCTTCAGCTTCGGCCACATTGCCTTCAGCACTTGCGCGCAGCCAGTGATGTGCCCGCCGGTGCCGACGCCGGTGATCAGCGCATCGACGCCGCTCGGGAAGTCGGCGGCGATCTCCTGCGCGGTCGTGCGCACATGGACATCGATGTTGGCGGGGTTGTCGAACTGCTGCGGCATCCAGCCGCCCGGTGTTTCAGCCACCAACTCGGTAGCGCGGGCGATTGCGCCATTCATGCCCTTCTCGCGCGGTGTCAGCACGAAGCTTGCGCCATAGGCCAGCATCAGGCGGCGCCGCTCGACGCTCATGCTTTCGGGCATCACCAGCACCAGCTTGTAGCCCTTCACCGCAGCAACCATCGCCAGCCCGACCCCGGTGTTGCCGGACGTCGGCTCGATGATGGTGCCGCCGGCTTTCAGCACGCCGCTTTGCTCGGCGTCGTCGATCATCGCCAGCGCGATGCGGTCCTTGATCGAGCCGCCGGGGTTGGACCGCTCGCTCTTCACATAGACGCTGTGCGCGTTGCCGAACAAGCGGTTGATGCGGATGTGCGGCGTGTTGCCGATGGTCTGCAGGACGTTCTGAGCGAGCATGGCGATCTCCGGTCGGGAAGAAAACCTCCCGAGAGCCGCGCACCTGCCCGGGAAGGGCGCCGGCTGGCACGCGGTAAGCCCGGGCGCTCGGCTGGCTGGATGCGGTTGGGAGGGGATGGATAATTCCGCATGCTATCCAATCTCCAGAACGACACCTTCCTGCGCGCGTGCCTGCGCCAGCCCACGACCTACACGCCGGTATGGCTGATGCGCCAGGCCGGGCGCTACCTGCCGGAATACCGCGCCACGCGGGCCAAGGCAGGCAGCTTCATGGGCCTGGCGACGAACACCGATTTCGCGACCGAAGTGACGCTGCAGCCGCTGGAGCGCTATGCGCTGGATGCGGCCATCCTGTTCAGCGACATCCTGACCGTGCCCGATGCGATGGGCCTGGGCTTGAGCTTCGCGATTGGCGAAGGGCCGAAGTTCGCGTCGCCGGTTCGCGATGAAGCGGCGGTGGCGCGGCTCGAAGTGCCCGACATGAACAAGCTGCGCTATGTGTTCGATGCGGTCGCGTCGATCCGCAAGGCGCTGAACGGCCGCGTGCCGCTGATCGGCTTCTCGGGCAGCCCCTGGACGCTGGCCTGCTACATGGTCGAAGGCGCCGGCTCCGATGACTATCGCCTGGTCAAGACCATGCTCTACAGCCGACCTGACCTGATGCACCGCATGCTGGAGATCAATGCCCAGGCGGTCGCGCAGTACCTGAACGCGCAGATCGACGCCGGCGCCCAGGCCGTGATGATTTTCGACAGCTGGGGCGGCGTGCTGGCCGATGGCGCCTTCCAGGCCTTCAGCCTGGCCTACACCCGCCAGGTGCTGGCGCAGGTCAAGACCCATCACGACGGCCAGCGCATTCCGCGCATCGTGTTCACGAAGGGCGGCGGGCTGTGGCTCGATGAGATCGCCGATTCGGGCGCCGATGTGGTTGGCCTCGACTGGACGGTGAACCTGGCCGCCGCGCGCTCGCGCATCGGCCACAAGGTGGCGCTGCAGGGCAACCTCGACCCGAATGTGCTGTTCGCCGGGCCGGAGCAGATCCGCGCCGAAGTCGCCCGCACACTTACGAGCTTTGGCCCGGCGGTGTCAAGCGATGGCCGCGTCGGGGGGCATGTTTTTAACCTCGGCCACGGCATCAGCCAGCACACGCCGCCAGAGCATGTGTCGGTTTTGGTCGATGCGGTTCAGGAGTACTCACGCGCGCTGCATGCCCAGCCCTGAAACCAGGCTCGCGGGCGATCAGCAGATCAACAATTCACCGCGAATTCGGACCAGGGGGCTTGACTTATCCCCAAAGCGGCGTTGTGAGAATTTGTTTATTTATTCAACAGCTTGTTTCCCAGACCTGGACGGGTGCCGCGCTAAGTTGTTGATTTCATTGGTAACGCTGCACTGCTTCGAAAGAAGGCAATTCAGCCATAGCCCCCCAAAATCAACGATTTAGCGTCTTTGTGTGCAGGTTCCCCACAAAGTTATCCACAGGAGTGGTGGAAAGCTCCAAAAGCCTTTGCGAATCAGCCACTTAACGCCATTCCCTCATGAAAGCTTGAGCTTTGGGAGCTAACTGGAGCCCTCTCGCCGATGGATGACGGGCGTCGTTTGCGGGTGGCGGTCGATGCGCCGCAGCACAGCGGGCTGCAAGGTGCGCTGGACTACGCATGCGAGCGTTTGCTCACACCTGGCACGCTGGTGCGTGTGCCGCTCGGTCGCCGCGAAGTGCCGGGCCTGGTGTGGCCGGGCGCGGCTTCCGATGAGCCGTCGCTCGTGCTGAAGCCGATCGCCCAGGTGATTGACAGTCTGCCGCCGCTGTCGGCCCGCTGGTGCGAGCTCGTCGGCTTCACCGCCGCTTACTACCAACGTGCGCTGGGCGAAGTGGCGCTCTCGGTGCTGCCGCCAGAGCTGCGCAAGCTCGATGACCTGCAGATCGCCAACCGCATCGCCCGCCTGCGCAAGGCTTTCGTCCAGCCGCTGGCGCCTCGCCCGCAGGCCGAGCGCCCGCCGCTCAGCGAAGAGCAGGCGGCGGTGCTGGCCCGTTTGTCCACCTTGAGCCCGCCTGGCGCGGCGCCGGTCGTGCTGCTGCACGGGCTGACCGGCAGTGGCAAGACCGAGGTGTACCTGCGCGCGGCCGAGGAGGCGCTGGCCAGCGGCCGGCAGGCGTTGGTGCTGGTGCCGGAGATCAACCTGACACCGCAGCTTGAAGCCCGCTTTGCCGAGCGCTTCGGTGGTGGCGCCGCGCCGCGCCGCATCGTCTCGCTGCACAGCGGCTTGACGCCGGCACAGCGGCTGAAGAACTGGCTGGCCGCCCATCTCGGCTTGGCCGATTTGGTGCTCGGCACGCGGCTGGCGGTGTTTGCATCGATGCCGCGGCTCGGGCTGATCGTCGTCGACGAAGAGCACGACCCTTCCTACAAGCAGCAGGACGGCGCCCGTTATTCGGCGCGTGATCTGGCGATCTACCGCGGCAAGCTCGAAGGCGCCTGCGTCGTGCTTGGGTCGGCCACGCCGTCGTTCGAAACCTGGCACCGCGCGGAGCAAGGCCGCTATGTGCGCCTGTCGATGCCCAGCCGCATTGGCGGCGGCGCGCTGCCGGCGGTGAGGCTGGTCGACATGAACCTGCAGCCGAAGGTCAAAGGCGTCAGCTCGGCGATCTCGCCGCCGCTGCTGGCCGCGTTGGCGCAGCGGCTGGAGCGCGGCGAGCAGAGCCTGGTGTTCCTGAACCGGCGCGGCTATGCACCGGTGCTGCATTGCACCGATTGCGGCTGGAAGAGTGCCTGCCCGCATTGCAGTGCCTTCCGCGTCTTCCACAAGATCGACCGCACCTTGCGCTGCCACCACTGCGGCATGACGCAGCCGGTGCCGCGCGCCTGCCCCGATTGCGGCAACCTCGACATCGGCTCGATGGGCCGCGGCACCGAGCAGCTTGAAGAGCAACTGGCCACGCTGCTGCCGGGCGCGCGCGTGGCGCGCATCGATGCCGACAGCACGAAGCTGAAAGGATCGTTGGAGGCCCAACTGTCGGCGGTGCATGCCGGTGATGTCGATGTGCTGGTCGGCACGCAGATGATCGCCAAGGGGCACGACTTTCGCCGCATCACGCTGGTGGCTACCGTCAATGCCGACAGTGCCTTGTTCAGCAGCGACTTCCGTGCGCCCGAGCGCCTGTTTGCCTTGCTGATGCAGGCGGCAGGCCGCGCCGGGCGCGACGCTTCACAAGCCGCGCGCAGCGAGATGTGGGTTCAGACCTGGCACCCGCTGCACCCGCTTTACGGCGCGCTGCGTCAGCACGATTACGCCGCCTTTGCCGCCAGCCAGCTGAAGGAGCGCGAGATGGCCGGCCTGCCACCGTATTCGCACCTGGCGCTGCTGCGTGCCGAAGCGCGCACCGTCGAGGCGGCGCGGGAGTTTCTTCAGGCGGCGGCCGATGCCGCGGCGTTGATCCCCGGCGCGGCCGAGTTGCTGATCTACCCGCCAGTGCCGACCAGCGTGGCCCGCGTGGCCAACATCGAGCGCATGCAGATGCTGGTCGAGGCCTCATCGCGCGGCGTCTTGCAGCGGGTGTTGACGCCGTGGATGGCGGCCTTGCCGGGGCTGCGCCATCAGCACAAGGCGGTGTTGCGCTGGGCGATGGACGTTGATCCGCTGGCGATCTGATCCGTGCCGACCCAATTTTTGTCGAGCCCCGCCGACCGCGCACCACGTACCCCGCGTCACGCCGTCTACAGTTCGCCCCGCTGAATTCGATTTGCTGGAGATTTCCATGTCCGAGAGACTTTCTTCGCTGGCCTCAATCCCGGCCCTGCCTTCTGCTTTGCCCGATGCCGACCCGCTGTCGCTGACCCAGATCCGCCGCACCGCCGAGCGGCTGGCGGGCAAGGTGCTGACGACGCCTGTCTGGCGCTGGCAGACAGGCATCGTTCAACAAGTCCTGAGCCCGGCCACCGAGGTGTGGCTGAAGCTGGAGCTGTGGCAGAACACCGGCACCTTCAAGCTGCGTGGTGCCCTCAACTGCGCCGAGGCACTCGATGCCGATGCCAAGCGGCGCGGCCTGGTGGCCTTCAGTGCCGGCAACCATGCGATCGCTGCGGCCTATGCCGCGCGCGTAGCCGGCAGCGCCATCAAGGTGGTGATGATTCAGCATGCGAGCCCGGCGCGCATCGCGGCCTGCCGTGCCTTGGGTGCCGAAGTGATCCTGCAGCCGACCGTGCGCGAAGCCGCTGAACTGGCCGACCGCATCGTGGCCAACGAAGGCCGCACGATGCTGCACCCGTTCGACGGCCCGTTGACCTCGCAAGGCACCGCCACCGTCGGCCTCGAATTTATGCAGCAGGTGGACGGCCTGCAGGCGGTCATCGTGCCGGTGGGCGGCGGCGGGCTGATCTCCGGCATCGCCGCGGCGGTGAAGCAGATCAATCCGCATTGCGCGGTGTATGGCGTCGAGCCTTTCGGGGCCGATTCGATGACACGCAGCTTCGAAGCGAATGCTCCGGTGACGCTGGACCGCGTCGACACCGTGGCCGACAGCCTCGGCGCACCGTTTGCAATCCCCTACAGCTACGGCGTGTGCCGGCAATTCGTCGATGAGATGCTGCGCGTGTCCGATGACGCGATCTGCGAAGCGATGCATTTCATGCACCGCGACATGAAGCTGGTTTCGGAGCCGGCCACCGCCACCGCGGCCGCCGCCTTGCTCGGCCCGCTGCGCGAGCGGCTCGATGGCCAGCGTGTCGGGTTGATCGTCTGCGGCTCCAACATCGATGCGGCCCGCTTTGCCGAACTGGCCAAGCGCGGCGAGGCGATTGCGGCGGCGCGCGGCTGACGGCGTCGAGCGGCAGGTGAGCCGGGATGGTTGGAGAGCCAACCGTTGCATGCGGCACCCCGCGTGGGGATTGCACTGGTCATCAGCCCCACGCGCGAAGCCCGCGCGTCAATGTCAGACCAGCAAGCCCGGCACCTGCGTTGCCAGCGCCTGTCGCTGCGACGTGGCGGTGCCCAGCAGCGCAAAGCCGAGCAGCTGCCCATCGCCGCTGTGAAAACGGGCATCGCAGCCGTCATCGCTTTCGGTCACCGTCCAGGCGCCGGAAGCATCGAGCGGCGGCGGGCACACGACCGTCGGGCAGGCCGGCGTCTTCACGGTCACCGGCATGGCCGGATAGATGACCGGCGTCGGCGTGCCGGCCAGCGTGGCGGCCAGCGCGCGGGCCTGCTGCATGATCGGCATCACATAGGGCAGCGTGTGGCCGTCGACCTCGGCGCAATCGCCCAGCGCATGCACCCGAGCCGCGCTGGTGCCGAGCAGCCGGTTGGTGACGACGCCGCGGTTCACCGTGATGCCAGCCTCGGCGGCCAATGCGGTGCGCGGGCGCAGCCCGACGGCCGACAGCACGCGGTCGGCCGCCAGCGTGCTGCCATCGCTCAGGCTCAACTCGAAGCCGCCTTGCGGATCGCTGCCGCGCTGGACCTGGCTGATCGACACCCCGAAGCGAAACTGCACACCGGCCGCTTCCAGGCGCTCGCGCAGCCGCGTGCTGGCGGCCTGTGGCAGCAGCCGCGGCAAAGCGCGCTCAGCCAGGTCGATCACGGTCGGCTTCACGCCGCGCGCCAGCAGGTCGTTCGCGAACTCGCAGCCGATCAGGCCGGCTCCGAGGATGGCCACGCTGTGCGCGCCTTCCAGCCGTTCGGCAAAGCGGCCGTAGTCATCGAGGTCGTTGACCGACATCACGTCGGCCGCGCCATCGCCTTGCAGCGGCACGTGGATCGGGTCGGCACCCAGCGCCAGCACCAGGTCGCGGTAGGGAATGCGCGTGCCGTCGTCGAGTTCAATGGCGTGCGCTGCGGTGTCGATGCGGCGCAGCGTGCGTTGCGCATGCACGGTGGCATTCAGTTCGGCGGCCATCTTGTCGGCTGGCTTCATCACCAGCGTCGCGGCGGTCTTTTTGCCGGCCAGTGCGTTCGACAGCATCG
>CAHJWV010000746.1 GCA_903643055.1 Burkholderiales bacterium
CACCGGCAAAGGTGCAGAGCGCGCTGCTCGAGGTGATGCAGGAGCGGCAGGTCACGATCGCCGGCGACACCCACAAGGTGCCCTCGCCCTTCCTCGTGATGGCCACCCAAAACCCGATCGAAACCGAAGGCACCTACCCGCTGCCCGAAGCGCAGGTCGACCGCTTCATGATGAAGGTGCAGGTCGGTTATCCGAGCGAAGAAGAAGAGTTCGTCATCGTGCAGCGCATGACCGGCGAGCCGGCCAGCGTGGCTTCGGTGGCCAGCATCGCCCAGCTGGCCGAGCTGCAGCACGAGTGCCGGCAGATCTATGTCGATCCGTCGCTGATGCAGTACGCGGTGCGGCTGGTCGGCGCCACGCGCGACCCGGCGCGGCACGGTCTGGCCGAGATGGCGCGCTACCTCAGCTTCGGTGCCAGCCCGCGCGCCACCATCGGCCTGATCGAAGGCGCGCGCGCGATGGCCATGCTGCGCGGGCGCAGCTACGCTTTGCCCGAAGACGTGACCGACCTGGTTGCCGATGTGCTGCGCCATCGCCTGGTGCTGAGCTACGAAGCGCTGGCCGATGGCCAGACGGCCGATCAGCTGATCCAGCGCATCGTGCAGAAGGTGACCAAGCCCGACAAGCCCTTGGCCACCCATGCCAACCACCGCTGAGTACGTGATGGCCAGCGCAACGGCTGCCTACGATACGAGCCGCGGCGGATCGGCCGACGCGCTGCTGCGGCGCCTCGAATGGGCCGTGATCCGCAAGCTCGACGGCTTGTTGCAAGGCGACTACCGGACGCTGTTTCGCGGCGTCGGCCTCGACCTGGCCGACCTGCGCGAGTACCAGCACGACGATGACGTGCGCCACATCGACTGGAACGTGACGGCGCGGCTGCAGCAGCCTTATGTCCGCCAGTTCACCGAAGACCGCGAGCTCACCGCTTGGTTTCTGCTCGACCTGAGCGGCAGCATCGATTTCGGCTCGCAGCGCAGCAAGCGCAGCGTGTCGATCGAGTTCGTCGCAGTGCTGGCCCGTCTGTTGACGCGCCATGGCAACCGGGTCGGCGCGCTGCTCTACGGCCATCAGGTCGACACCGTGCTGCCACCCGGCCAGGGCCGTGCGCATGTGATGCACCTGATGCAGCGCATGCGGCAACACAGCGCCGCGGCATCCGCACCCGAAACGCAGCTGTCGCAGCTGCTGCAAGCGGCCTCGCCGTTGATGCGGCGGCGCTCGGTGGTGTTCGTGGTGTCCGACTTCATCAGCGCGCCAGGCTGGAGCGATGCGCTGGCGCGGCTGGCGCTGCGCCATGACGTGCTGGCGGTGCGCCTCTATGACCCGTTGGAGATGGCCTTGCCCGACCTCGGCCTGGTCACGATGCAAGACGCGGAGAGCGGCGAGCAGGTGCTGGTCGACACCCACGACGCGCGTTTCCGCGCCCGCTTCGAGCGGCTGGCCGAACAGCGCGAAACCGAGACGCGCCAGGCCCTGGCGCGCGCCGGCGTCGACACGCTCGAACTCGCAACCGATGAAGACCTCGTCGGCACCTTGATGCGGTTCATGGACTTGCGGCGGCAGCGCACCCGGCTGTCGGCAGGCGGCGGCTTGCCCGAGCATTTGAAGCCATCCCCCGTCTCTCGCGGGGCGATCGTCAAGGAGGGCGTGCAATGAGTTTCTTGTGGCCTGACCTGCTGTGGTCCTTGCTGGCCGTGCCGCTGCTGGCCGCGCTGTATGTGTGGCTGATGCGCCGGCGCAAAAAGACGACGCTGCGCTTCGCGAGCCTGTCGCTCGTCAAACAGGCCATGGGGCCGGGCTCAAGCTGGCGCCGCCATGTGCCACCCGCCTTGCTGCTGCTGGGCATTGCGACGCTGCTGTTCGCCAGCGCCCGGCCGACCTCGATGGTGACCTTGCCGCTGCAGGAAGAGACGATCATTCTGGCGATGGATGTGTCGGGCAGCATGCGCGCGGCAGACGTGCTGCCCAACCGCCTGGCCGCAGCACAAGACGCTGCGAAGGCGTTTCTGAAAGAGCTGCCGCGCAGCGTACGCGTCGGCGTCGTGTCGTTCGCCGGAACCGCCGCGGTGGTGCAGGCACCGACGCAAAGCCACACCGACATCATTGCCGCCATCGATCGCTTCCAACTGCAGCGCGGCACGGCCATCGGCAGCGGCATCGTGCTGTCGCTGGCCACGATCTTTCCCGATGCCGGCATCGACCTGTCGCAGATCACCGGCCAACGGGCGATGCCACCGGCGCCCGGCGACAAGCCCGCGCCCGACTTTGTGCCGGTCGCGCCCGGCTCCTACAACTCGGCCGCCATCATCCTGTTGACCGATGGCCAGCGCACGACCGGCCCCGACCCGATCGACGCCGCCAAGATGGCCGCCGACCGGGGCGTCAAGATTTACGCGGTCGGCATTGGCACCAAGGAAGGCGAAACCATCGGCTTTGAAGGCTGGTCGATGCGGGTGCGACTCGATGAAGACACGCTAAAGAACGTCGCCAACCTGACCCGCGCCGAATACTTCTACGCCGGCACGGCGCACGACCTGACGAAGGTCTATCAAAGCCTCAGCTCGCGCCTGGTCGTCGAGAAGAAGGAGACCGAGATCAGCGCGCTCTTTGCCGCTGCGGCAGCATTGATGATCGTGGTGTCGGCGGCGCTGTCGGTCTGGTGGTTCGGCCGCGTGGCTTGAGCTCGCTGAGCCGGTCACTCATCCGGTTAGCACTTCAGCGTTCACGCCTGAAGGTGGCCCAGATTCAAATGCAGCACGCGGCTGCAGCGCGCTGCCAGCGATTCATCGTGCGTCACCATCACACAGGCCATGCCCTGCTCACGCGCCAGGCCCAGCAGCAGTTCGAACACGCCATCGGCGGTGCGCCGATCGAGGTTGCCGGTCGGCTCATCGGCCAGCACGCAGGCAGGCC
>CAHJWV010000747.1 GCA_903643055.1 Burkholderiales bacterium
CAGGAATGCGACACCGTCGGCATCACGCGCCCGATCGTCAAGCACAACTTCCTGGTCAAGGACGTGCGCGATCTGGCCGTGACGCTGAAGAAGGCGTTCCATATTGCGCGCACCGGCCGGCCCGGCCCGGTGGTGGTCGATATCCCGAAAGACGTGTCGCAGAAGACGACGCCTTTCCATTACCCCGCATCGATCGAGATGCGTTCATACAACCCGGCACGCAAGGGCCATGGCGGGCAAATCCGCAAGGCGGTGCAGTTGCTGCTATCAGCCAAGCGCCCTTACATCTATACCGGTGGCGGTGTGGTGCTCGGCAATGCATCGGCCGAGTTGCGTGAACTGGTCAACCTGCTCGGCTACCCCTGCACCAATACGTTGATGGGTTTGGGCTCGATGCCGGCCAGCGACCCGAAGTTTCTCGGCATGCTGGGCATGCACGGCACTTTTGAAGCCAACATGACGATGCAGAACTGCGATGTTCTGCTGGCCGTGGGGGCGCGCTTTGATGACCGTGTCATTGGCAACCCGAAGCATTTCGCGTCGGTCGAGCGCAAGATCGTTCACATCGACATCGATCCTTCATCGATCTCCAAGCGCGTGAAGGTCGACATCCCGATCGTGGGCGATGTGAAAGACGTACTTCAGGAATTGATCGTTCAGATCAAGGAAGGCCAGGCCCGGCCCGACGTGCAGTCGCTTTCGGCCTGGTGGGGGCAGATCAATGAATGGCGCAAACGCGAGTGCCTGAAATACAAAAACAGCACCGAGGTGATCAAGCCGCAGTACGTCATCGAGACGCTGTGCGAGCTGACCCGCAACCGCGACACCTACATCACGTCCGATGTCGGCCAGCATCAGATGTGGGCCGCGCAGTACTACCGTTTCGAAGAGCCGCGTCGCTGGATCAATTCCGGTGGCCTGGGCACGATGGGTGTGGGTCTGCCGTATGCCATGGGCATCAAGCTGGCCAAGCCCGATTCGGATGTGTTCTGCATCACCGGCGAAGGCTCGATTCAGATGTGCATCCAGGAGCTGTCGACCTGCCTGCAGCACAAGACGCCGGTGAAGGTGGTTTCGCTCAACAACCGCTATCTGGGCATGGTGCGCCAGTGGCAAGAGCTCGACTACGGTGGCCGCTACTCCCACAGCTACATGGAAGCGCTGCCCGATTTCGTCAAGCTTGCCGAGGCCTATGGGCACGTCGGCCTGCTGGTTGAAAAGCCATCCGATGTGGAGCCAGCATTGCGTGAAGCCATTCGCCTGAAGGACCGCACCGTGTTCCTCGATGTGCGCACCGACCCGACCGAAAACGTCTGGCCGATGGTGCAGGCGGGCAAAGGCATTTCCGAGATGCTGCTGGGTTCCGAAGACCTGTGACGCGCTGAACCCGGGCCAGCGTTGCGCGTTACCGCGCGCAGCGGAAAGCCTGGGAGAGGCGCCGAACGTTCGGCCTTATCACTTTCTTTCAGCGAATCAGAATCAGCGTGGCCAAGGGCTGTCGGTTACCGCCGAGGGTCTGAAGAGCTCGCTCCAACACCATGAAACACATCATTGCCTTGCTGCTGGAGAACGAGCCCGGTGCGCTGTCGCGCGTCGTTGCCTTGTTCTCTGCCCGCGGCTACAACATCGAAAGCTTGACGGTCGCCACGACCGAAGACCCTTCGTTGTCACGCATGACCATCGTGACCACAGGCTCCGACGACGTCATCGAGCAGATCACCAAGCACTTGAACCGCCTGATCGAGGTCGTGAAGGTGGTCGACCTGACCGAAGGCAGTTTCACCGAGCGCGAATTGATGCTCATCAAGGTGCGCGCCGTCGGCAAGGAACGCGAAGAGATGAAGCGCATGGCGGACATCTTCCGCGGCCGCATCATCGATGTGACAGAGAAAAGCTACACCATTGAGTTGACGGGCGATGCGTCCAAGCTCGATGCCTTCATCGAGGCCATCGATCGCACCGCCATTTTGGAAACCGTACGCACCGGCACCAGCGGGATCGGTCGCGGCGAGCGCATTTTGCGCGCGTGAATCCTCACCGAACCCCGCACTTGAAGCACTGACTGAAGGAGAAACACATGAAGGTTTATTACGACAAGGACGCTGACCTGAGCCTGATCAAGGGCAAGAACGTCACGATCATCGGCTATGGCTCGCAAGGCCATGCCCACGCCCAGAACCTGAACGACAGTGGCGTCAAGGTCACCGTTGGGGTGCGCAAGGGTGGCGCATCATGGTCCAAGGCCGAGAAGGCCGGCTTGAAGGTTGCCGAGATTGCCGATGCCGTGAAGGCGGCCGACGTTGTCATGATCCTGCTGCCTGATGAGCAGATTGCGACCGTCTATACCAACGACGTCGAGCCACACATCAAGCAAGGCGCCTCGCTGGCCTTCGCTCACGGCTTCAACGTGCACTACGGCCAGGTCGTGCCGCGTGCCGACCTCGACGTCTGGATGGTGGCCCCCAAGGCGCCAGGCCATACCGTGCGCTCGACCTATGCTCAAGGTGGCGGTGTGCCGCACCTGATCGCCGTCTACGCCGACAAGACCGGCAAGGCACGTGATCTGGCGCTGAGCTATGCCGCAGCCAACGGCGGCGGCAAGGCCGGTGTCATCGAAACCAACTTCCGCGAAGAAACCGAGACCGATCTGTTCGGCGAACAAGCCGTGCTGTGCGGAGGTGCGGTCGAGCTGATCAAAGCTGGCTTCGAGACCTTGACCGAAGCGGGTTATGCGCCCGAGATGGCTTACTTCGAATGCCTGCACGAACTGAAGTTGATCGTCGATCTGATCTATGAGGGCGGTATCGCCAACATGAATTATTCGATCTCGAACAATGCCGAATACGGCGAGTACGTGACGGGGCCAAAGATCGTCACTGACGACACCAAGAACGCGATGCGCAAGGTGTTGAAAGACATTCAAACCGGCGAGTATGCGAAAAGCTTCATTCTTGAGAACAAGGCCGGTGCGCCGACGCTGCAATCGCGCCGCCGCCTGACGGCCGAGCATCCGATCGAGCAAGTGGGCGAGCAACTGCGCGCGATGATGCCGTGGATCAAGAAGAACCGCTTGGTTGACCAATCGAAGAACTGACCGACAACGGATCTGGCCGCGTTGAAAACAGCGCGTCTACCTAAAGCCGCAGGGGAGACCTTGCGGCTTTTTTGTGGGTAAGAGGTATGAGGTGGCGCTGGAGTATCCTTCGCCCCTTGAAAATTCAACCGCTTCCAGGGACATGAACCAGATGCACGATGGTGAACAAACGGTGGCAGATCCGGACGACGGGCCGCTGCCGCGGCGTCGCAAGGGCATCTACATCCTGCCTAATCTGTTCACGCTGGCCGCGCTGTTCGGTGGCTTCTATGCGATCGTGATGGCGATGAACGGGCGCTTCGATCAGTCGGCCATCGGCATCTTGTGCGCGATGGTGCTCGACAGTCTCGACGGCCGTGTCGCGCGCATGACCAATACGCAAAGCACGTTTGGCGAGCAGATGGACAGCCTGTCGGACATGGTGTCCTTCGGTGCGGCGCCGGCGCTGATCGTCTATGAATGGGCGCTGAAGGGCCTGGGCAAGCTGGGCTGGATCGCCGCCTTCGTCTATTGCTCGTGTGCCGCCTTGCGGCTCGCCCGCTTCAACACCAACCTCACTGTGGTCGACAAACGCTTCTTCCAGGGGCTGCCGAGCCCAGCTGCTGCAGCGCTGGTGATGGGCTTCATCTTCCTGATGGACGACCAAGGTTTCAAGGGCGGCCAAGAAGGCGAATGGCTGGCTTGGACGGCGTTCAGCTTCACGCTGTATGCCGGCTTGACGATGGTGACCAACATCCCGTTCTATAGCTTCAAGGACGTCAGCTTCAAGCGTTCGGTGCCATTTGTCGTCATTGTTGCCATCGCGTTAGGCATTGCGATCATCAACATCCATGTGCCTTCGGTGCTGTTCGGCATCTTCTGCATCTATGGCCTGTCCGGCTATGGCGTGTACGTCTGGAAGCGGGTCAAGGGCCGCCCGGTCAGCGTGATTGCCACCTCCACCGACGAGCCCGATGAAGAAGGCCTGCACCGCTGAAGCTGCATGCTATATTCGTTCTCATGATGTTTCTGACCATGATCTCGCTAGCGCTACCAGGAGTACCACGGGTGCGCTGATCGTTCACGTCTCTACGTTTTCGTCTCAAAGGCCCGTATGCAACCAGCAGCGGGCCTTTTTGTTTTTTCGGGATTGCTGGTTGCGCACATGATGAACTGGAGATTCCTGCCATGTTGAAGCAACCGAATTCGAAGTACCGCCCCTTCACGACGATCGCTTTGCCCGATCGGCGTTGGCCCGATGCCGTGATCGATCGCGCGCCGCGTTGGCTGAGTACCGATCTGCGCGATGGCAATCAGGCCTTGATCGAGCCGATGGACCCGCAACGCAAGCTGCGCATGTTCGAGATGCTGTTGCGCGTTGGCTTTAAGGAAATCGAGGTCGGCTTTCCGTCGGCGTCGCAGACGGATTTCGATTTCGTTCGCATGCTGATTGAGCAAAGCCTGGTGCCGGACGACTTGACGATTCAGGTTCTAACGCAGGCACGCGAACCCTTGATTCGGCGTACCTTCGAAGCTTTGCGTGGCGCCAAGCAGGCGGTGGTTCATCTTTACAACCCGACGGCACCGGGCATGCGCAAGGTGGTGCTGGGCTTGAGTCAAGAGGGCGTGATTGAACTTGCGACGCAGCACACGCGGATCATTCGGCAGCTCGCCGATGCACACCCTGAAACACGATGGTCCTTCGAATATTCGCCCGAAACATTTTCTGACACAGAGCTGGAATTCTCCAAGCGCATCGTCGATGCCGTGACCGAAGTCTGGCAACCAACGCCTGAGCACAAATGCATCATCAATCTGCCGACCACGATCGAGCGCAGCACACCGAATGTGTTTGCCGACATGATCGAATGGATGGACCGCCACATGGCTCGGCGCGATTCGATCGTGCTGTGCGTGCATCCGCATAACGATCGCGGTACTGGCACTGCAGCCGCTGAGCTGGCGTTGATGGCCGGTGCCGAGCGCATCGAGGGTTGCTTGTTCGGCAACGGCGAACGCACAGGCAACCTCGATCTTGTCAACGTGGCGCTGAATCTCTATACCCAGGGCGTGTCGCCGGGGCTCGACTTCTCTGACATCGACGAAGTTCGCCGCTGTGTCGAGTTCTGCAATCAATTGCCAGTGCATCCGCGCCACCCTTACGTGGGAGACTTGGTCTACACCTCGTTCTCCGGATCGCATCAAGATGCCATCAAGAAAGCCTTCGCAGCGAGGCGAGACGATGACATCTGGGACATGCCTTATTTGCCGATCGATCCCAAAGACGTGGGGCGCAACTATGACGCCGTGATCCGCGTCAACAGCCAGTCCGGCAAGGGCGGCATCTCTTATCTGCTTGAAAATGAATACGGGCTTGAGTTGCCGCGCAGGCTGCAGATAGAGTTCAGCCAAGCCGTGCAGACGGTGATGGATAACACCGGCAAGGAGCTGAACGCGGGCGAGATCTGGTCGATCTTTCAGCAGCAGTACGGCGTCGATCGCATCGATGCCGACATCACGCAGGCCGAGATCAAGCCCATTGCGGATCAGCAGGTTCAGGTCTCGACCACCGTACAGATCAGCGGGCGCCGGCTGGGCGTCAAAGGGCAGGGCAGTGGCCCGATCGATGCTTTCATTGCCGGCATCAATCGGCACTTGGCGGTACCGATTCGTTTGCTGGACTATCACGAGCATGCGATCGGCAGTGGCGCCCATGCCAAAGCCGTGGCCTACATGGAATTGCGCGTGGCCGACTGTGTCACATTGTTCGGCGTAGGCATTGATGCCAACATCGTCTCCGCGTCGCTGAAAGCGATTCTTTCCGGTTTGCAACGTGCTGCCGAGCGCCAGGCCTTGCCGTTGGCGCCGGCCACACTCACCTAAGATTTCAACCACCAAACTGAGGAGCCACCCATGACCACCGACAAGCTCATCATTTTCGACACTACCCTGCGCGACGGCGAGCAGTCGCCTGGGGCATCAATGACCCGCGACGAAAAGTTGCGCATTGCACGCCAGTTGGAGCGGCTGAAGGTCGATGTCATCGAGGCCGGTTTTGCAGCCTCGTCGAATGGTGACTTCGAAGCGGTCAAGGCGATCGCGCTGGCCATCAAGGACAGCACGGTCTGCTCATTGGCGCGGGCCAATGATCGCGACATCTCGCGGGCAGCCGAGGCATTGCAAGGCGGCGCGTCGACGCGCATCCACCTGTTCCTTGCAACCAGCGCGCTGCACATGGAAAAGAAGCTGCGCATGACGCCGGATCAGGTCTTTGAGCAGGCGCGCGCATCCACCAGGTTTGCCCGCAACCTGACGGGGGATGTGGAGTTTTCACCCGAAGACGGCTACCGCTCGGACCCCGATTTTCTGTGTCGCGTGATCGAAGCGGTGATCGATGCTGGCGCGACAACGATCAATCTGCCGGACACCGTGGGTTACGCGATTCCGGAGTTGTATGGCAACTTCATCTTGAACCTTCGGCAGCGCATTCCCAACGCTGACAAAGCCGTGTGGTCAGTCCATTGCCACAACGATCTCGGCATGGCCGTGGCTAACTCCCTGGCTGGCGTGAAGATCGGTGGTGCCCGCCAGGTCGAGTGCACGATCAATGGCCTGGGTGAGCGGGCAGGCAATTGTGCGCTGGAAGAGGTCGTGATGGCGGTGCGCACCCGCAAAGACTACTTCGGGCTGACGCTCGGGATTGATGCAACGCAGATCGTTCCGGCCTCTCGGCTGGTGTCGCAGACCACCGGCTTTGTCGTTCAGCCAAACAAGGCGGTGGTTGGCGCCAACGCCTTTGCGCATGCTTCTGGCATTCACCAAGACGGCGTACTGAAAGCCCGCGACACCTACGAGATCATGCGGGCCGAAGACGTGGGCTGGGCCGCTAACAAGATCGTGCTGGGTAAGCTTTCGGGCCGCAATGCCTTCAAGCAGCGCTTGCAAGACCTTGGCATCCAGATGCAATCGGAAGCCGAGGTCAATCAGGCCTTCGCCAGGTTCAAGGAGTTGGCGGATCGTAAGAGCGACATCTTTGATGAAGACATTGTCGCGTTGGTGATGGATGGCGCTGCCGCCATCGACCAGGAGCACTACCGATTGGTGGCCTTGTCGCAGCGCTCGGAAATGGGCGAACGGCCGCACGCGAAGATCACTTTTTCCGCAGGCGACGTCGAGCATCACGCGGAAAGCGAGGGCAACGGGCCGGTCGATGCGAGCCTGAAGGCAATTGAGTCCAAGGTGCAATCTGGGGTCGAATTGCTGTTGTATTCGGTCAATGCGATTACCTCGGGCAGCACAGAATCTCAGGGTGAGGTGACGGTGCGGTTGCAACAAGGCGGTCGAATCGTCAACGGCGTGGGAGCTGATCCAGACATCGTCGTGGCTTCGGCCAAGGCTTACCTTTCCGCGCTGAACAAGCTTCACACCAAAAACGAACGCGTTGCCGCCCAGGGCTGACGATTTGTCATCCATCTGACAACTCCTTATCCCGACTTGAGAAAAGGCACGTAAGTTTTTGATCTTGCGTGCTTTTTTTTCATCACCTACACTTAGGTGACGGTCTGTCAAGGGGTTCATGGTGCGAATTGCCAACGTTTCTGCGTCATTTTTGTTGCGTGGCTTGATTGCCTTGGCACTTGTGATTAGTTTGCCTTTGACGGCTGTTGCCGCCAGTTCGACCGGCAAAGCCACCAAGAAGCGTGCGGTGCCATCGGTGAAGTCGGCTTCATTCAAGACCAAATCGCTGGTGCGTTCAGGCCGCTTAGTTCGGGCCCGCAGTTTGATGGTTGTCGAACCCACGCGAGCCTCGTTTGGCCAGATTTACGGCCTTCATGGCGCAACCGATGCGCTTGCGCTGAAGTCGAGCGTGGCGCTGGTGCTGGATCAAGACACTAACGAAGTTTTGTTCAGCAAGAACTCCGATGCCGTGCTGCCGATTGCTTCGCTGACCAAATTGATGACGGCCGTGATCGTCACCGAGGCCAAGCTTCCGCTGGATGAGGTGTTGACCGTCAGCCAAGACGACATTGATACCGAGAAATTCAGCCACTCACGTTTGAGTGTCGGTACGCAATTGACGCGTGGCGAAATGCTGCATCTTGCGTTGATGTCTTCCGAAAATCGTGCAGCCCATGCTTTAGGCCGGTATTACCCCGGTGGCCTGGAGGCGTTCGTGGTTGAAATGAACCACAAGGCTTCGGAGCTTGGCATGGCCGACACCAAATATGTGGAGCCGACCGGCCTGTCGAGCCGCAACCAATCCAGTGCGCGCGATTTGGCCACCTTGGTCAAGGCGGCGCATACACATCAAATCATCCGTGAGTTGTCGACCTCGCCCGAATACGCCGTCGCTGTCGGGCGCCGGCATCTGCAATACCGCAATACCAACGGCTTGGTCCGTAGCCCTGCCTGGGACATCAGCCTGCAAAAGACCGGCTACATCTCTGAGGCCGGCCGCTGCTTGGTGATGCAAGCCAAGCTGGCGGGGCGCCAATTGATCATGGTCTTCCTGGATTCGGCGGGTAAATACTCGCGGATTGGCGATGCCGAGCGAGTGCGCAAATGGGTCAATGAAATGCCGGCGGCCTTGGCCGTGCCGCATGTGATTCCCGCCTCGCAAGGAATGGTGAGCGAAGAGGATGAGCCCAAAGTGCTGGAAACGCCGAAGCTGACGTCTTGAACTTTCGCTTCCGACCTTCACAAAAAGAGCCCTTGAAGGGCACCCCTTTCAAGGTCTACTTGCCCGAGCTTGCTTGAGTACACGGGCGGTGGAGAAGTGGGCTCGGGCAGTGTGGGCATCGACGTATCCTTTGGGTTTGCTGATCTTGGGGCCACGCTTGTGGGTGGTGAGGCGCTTGGGATCAATGCGC